>WFYK01000203.1 GCA_015490105.1 Aquificaceae bacterium
CAATCCAATGTTCCCGTAAACACGAAGGTAAGACCTTTAAAGGGACCTTCTTCTCTGGCTTTATCCCTTTTTAGTTTTACTCCGCCTCTTTCAAGTTTTTCAATAACTTTTATGTTCTCCTCCCTAGAGAAGAATTCCCTTATACTTCTTGCGACGACCTCACCTATCCCTTCTATCCTTAGAATCCTTTCCAGGGGCATGTCCTTTAAATCCCATATACTTTCAATCTCCTGAGCTAATTTTTTAGCGGTTGTAAGACCCACATACCTGATACCTAATCCATATAGGACCCTTTCTAACCCTCTGGTTTTGGATTCTTCTATAGCTCTGTAAAGATTAAGGGCGGATTTCTCTGCAAACCCCGGAAGCCTAACGAGATCGGTAACCTTAAGGAAGTAGAGATCACCCACATCCTTGACAAACCCTTTTTCATAGAGGGCTTTGGCCGTAGCTTCCCCGAGGCCTCTTATATCCATAGCCTCCCTGCTACCCCAGTGCTTTAGTCTCAAAACCACCTGTGCAGGGCAACCTATGTTTATGCATCTCCAAGCGACTTCACCGGGAAGTTTAACCAGCTTAGAACCGCAGGAAGGACACTCCTTAGGGAACTCTATCGGTTTTTCCTCTCCGGTGCGGGCTTCTTTTATAACTTTGACAATATAAGGTATAACGTCACCCGCCCTCTCCACTAAAACCGTGTCTCCTATCCTTATATCCTTCTCCTTTATAAAATCCTCGTTAAAGAGAGAAACGGAAGAAACGGTAACTCCTCCTATTTGGACAGGCTCAAGCTTGCCAACTGGAGTTACAGTCCCGACCCTTCCCACTTGGAATACTACGGAAATGAGTTTGGTAGTTGCCTGTTTAGGCTTGAACTTGAAGGCTATTGCCCAGCGGGGGTGGTGTGAGGTAAAACCGAGAAGGTCGTATAGGTCCCTTTCGTTTACCTTTATGACCATCCCGTCTATTTCGTAGGGATACTTTTCCCTCTTTTGTTCCCATTCTTTACAGTAGGCTATAACCTCCTCTATGTTTTTGCACACTCTCATATCCTTGAGAGGGGTTTTAAAACCAAGAAGGCTGAGAAGTTTTATACCCTCGTAGTGAGTTTTAGGAGTTGCTGAAGGCGGATCCACGTAGGAGATTTGGTAAACGACCGCTTCCAATTTCCGTTTTGCAACTTCAGCAGGACTTTGCAGGCGGATAGATCCCGCAGAGGCGTTTCTTGGGTTGGCAAAGGGAGGAAGCCCCTCTTCCAACCTTTCTTCATTTATTCTTCTAAACTCCTCCTTATTGATTAGAACCTCTCCCCTTATCTCTATCAGCTTTATCCCAAAGCGTGAAAACTCAGCTTTGAGGGGAATAGTTTTTATAGTTCTGAGGTTTGGTGTGATGTCCTCCCCGGTTTCTCCGTCACCTCTGGTTGCCCCCCTTTTGAAGAGATCGTTTTCGTAGACAAGAGCTATTCCTGCACCGTCGTATTTAGGCTCAACACTGTAGCTTACCTGCCTCCCTACGATCTCTCTAACTCTCCTATCGAAATCTCTCAGCTCTTCCTCGGTGTAGGCGTTGTCCAAAGAGAGCATAGGTGAGTAGTGTTCAACCGTAGGGAAGGAACCGGTTATGTCAGAGGCTACCCTTCTTGTAGGTGAGTCAGGTGTAATTATTTGTGGGTAGCGTTTTTCAAGAGATTTCAAGGCTCTGAACAGCTGATCATACTCGTAGTCAGAGATTACGGGGCTTGCTTGAACGTAATACTTGTAGTCGTGGTATCTGATCACCTCCCGAAGGGATTCCGCAAGCTTTTGAGCTTCCGAGAGGGAAACTTTGTCCAAAGACTTGATCAAACTAAGGAGCCTTTTCGTCTCCTCTATAAGCTCCCTCTCCCTCTCAGGGGTATACATGAAGCCTTACCTTTTATACCTCCACAAGGTCCTTGGATCTTACTATCTCCTCAGGATGGGCTATCCTGCCCAGAATGGCGCTCGCCGCTACTACCGCGGGGTTGGCAAGGTAGGATTCGCTCTTGGGATGTCCCATCCTGCCGGGGAAGTTCCTGTTGGAGGTGGAAATGCACCTTTCCCCTTCAGCCAGAACGCCCATGTGTCCGCCCAAGCAAGGTCCGCAGGTAGAAGTAGAAACAACACAGCCCGCTTCTATAAAGATGTCTATGAGACCTTCTTTCATAGCCTGCATGTAAACGTTCTTGGAAGCGGGTATGACTATGCACCTCACATAAGGGTGAACCTTCTTGCCTTGTCTGAGGGCTTCCTTGAATACCTTGGCGGCGATTCTCAAGTCCTCAAGCCTTCCGTTGGTGCAGGATCCTATAAAGGCTTGGTCTATGTCTATGTGGGTGGACTCGGTGACCGGATGAACGTTGGAGGGAAGGTAAGGCCAAGCTACGAGGGGTTCAATTTGACCTGCATCCCACTCGTAAACAGAGTGGTATTCCGCATCCGGGTCAGACTGGTAGATCTTCCACTCCTTTTGTGCCCTTTGCTTTACATACTCTATGGTTTTTTCATCGGGAGCAATTATTCCGCTCTTTCCTCCAGCCTCTATAGCCATGTTGGTTATAGTAAGTCTCTGCTCTATGGAAAGGTCCCTTATGGCTTCCCCTTCAAATTCCATGGCCCTGTAGAGCGCCCCGTCAACACCTATCTGACCTATTGTGTAGAGGATGAGATCCTTTCCCATAACCCAAGGCTTCGTTTTTCCGTAGAAGATGAACTTCATAGACTCGGGAACCCTGAGCCATATCTCACCGGTAGCCATGGCGTAGGCTATGTCCGTAGAACCCACACCTGTGGCGAAGGCTCCTATCCCTCCATAGGTGCACGTATGCGAGTCCGCACCTACCACCAGATCGCCTGGAACCACTATCCCTCGTTCGGGAAGTATGGTGTGCTCTATACCCTCTCCCTCTTCAAAGAACCACTTTATATTGTGCTTTTTGGCAAACTCCCTTACTATCTTCGCCTGCTCCGCGGACTTTATATCCTTTGCGGGAACGAAGTGGGAAAGAACCAAAGCTATCCTGTTGGGATCAAAGACCTTATCTATTCCGTATTTTTCAAGGATCTTTATAGCCAAGGGAGCGGTAACGTCGTTTGCCATCGCAAGGTCTATCTTGGCGGTGATCAGATCCCCAGGCCTTACCTCTTTTTTGCCTGCGTGATCCGCCAAAATTTTCTCAGTTATTGTCATGCCCATCTTGAACTACCTCCTTTTGAGAACCTTCAAAGGTCTTTATCTCCTCTTTCTTACATCCTGTCTTTACTTCCACACCGTGTAGCTTAAGGATTTTAACAAAGTCATCGCAGGTAATTGACTCCTCTTCCAGGAGCTTTTTTACGACCGCTCTTAGGGGTTCTTTATAGGTTTCTATAGTCCTTTTTGCTGTTTCATAGGCTTCTGTCAGTATCCTCTTTACTTCATCATCTATTTCTCTTAGGAGCTCCTCACTAGCATCCACGTTGTTAGTAAGACCTCCCAAGAAAGGATTTACATTCTTCTTTATAGCTATCGGACCTATCTTTTCGCTCATACCCCACATAGAGACCATCTTGTAAGCCAGTTCTGTCGCTCTTTGAAGGTCATTTTCCGCACCCGTGGTTATGCCCTCCGGACCGTAGAACACTTCTTCCGCTGCTCTTCCTCCCAACATAACGATTATCCTGTTAAACAGATCCTTCTTGTCATAAATGTGCCTGTCATCCACAGGAAGTTGCTGGGTAACCCCGAGGGCCATACCTCTCGGGATTATGGATACCTTATGCACAGGATCTGAACCTTCTGTCATGAAGCCCATAAGGGCATGCCCTGCTTCGTGATAGGCGATCTTTTCTTTCTCCTGAGGGGAGATAACCATCCCTTTCCTTTCAAGTCCCATAGTAATTCTGTCTATGGCTTCTTCTATTTCCTCCATAGTTATGAACTCTTTGTTCTTCCTTGCGGCAAGCAGGGCCGCTTCGTTAAGGAGGTTCTCAAGATCAGCTCCCGTAAAGCCGGGAGTAGCCCTGGCAACCAGCTCAAGGTCAACGTCGGGAGCGAGCTTCTTGTTTTTGGCATGGACTTTTAGAATTTCGTATCTGCCCTTGACATCAGGTTTAGGTATGAAGATCTGTCTGTCGAACCTTCCCGGTCTTAGTAGGGCAGGATCGAGAATATCGGGTCTGTTGGTGGCAGCGATAACTATGATCCCCTCAGAGGTATCAAAACCGTCCATTTCTACAAGAAGCTGGTTCAATGTCTGTTCCCTTTCGTCGTGACCACCTCCTATGTTTATAGCCCCCCTCGTTCTTCCTACCGCGTCTATCTCATCGATGAAGATTATGCAGGGGGCATGCTTCTTAGCGGTTTCAAACAGATCTCTTACCCTCGCGGCGCCAACACCAACGAACATTTCAACAAAGTCAGATCCCGAAACAGATATAAAGGGAACGTGGGCTTCTCCCGCTATGGCTTTAGCTAAAAGCGTTTTACCAACACCGGGCTCTCCGTAAAGGAGGACTCCTTTGGGCGGTCTTCCGCCGACCTTCTGAAACTTAACTGGGTCCTTTAAATAGTCGATAATTTCCTTTACCTCTTCTTTTACTTCATCTATGCCCGCCACGTCGTCGAAGGTGACTTTAGGTTTTTCCTCTATGTAAACCTTGGCTTTACTTTTCCCAAATGAGAAAGCTCTCCCCGGCCCGTTGGCACCTCCACCGCTCATCTGCCTCATTAAAGCTATCCAAATACCTATAAACAGGAGTATGGGAAGCCACGAGATAAAGAGGTTTATCAGCCATCCGGAACTTGCATCACTGTCTCTCACTTCCACCCTTACACCTTTTTTGATCAAGTCATCCACCAAGTTAGATCCGGGAGGAATGACGGTTTCTATCCTCTGCCCCTCTTCAGTTGTGGCCACAATAGTTCTACCCTTTACAACTACGTAGCTTACTTTCCCCTGATCTACGAGTTCCACCAACGTGTTGAGAGGAACCTTAGTGGTGCTTTGGTGTCTTTGTTCGAATATGTTAAAGGCAAGAATAGTTGCTCCTATTATGAGTATCCACACGAACACACTCTTAAACACCTGCACAGCCTACCTCCTAAAGGTTAGAGGCGAATTATGAATATGAAGATAGTGTTAAAAGTCTCTCTTTTCAAGCCAGAGCTTCAAGGTCTTGTATCCATTTGCTGAACTCCTCAACCATGGAAGGATGATTATACTTGGAAGCTTGGGTTATCCCTTTTTTCAGAGCTTCTATAGCTTTTTGATGCTCTCCGAGCTCTTCGTAACATTTAGCAAGAAGCCTGTAAGCCGCTCCTTCATCTTCTTGAAGGCTGAGATACTTTTCTAAGTGTTCTATTGCCTTTTCAACGTTACCCGCTTTGTAATACTCCTGAGCAAGGGAATAGTGGACCATGGGGTTGTTCGGGGCTTTCTCCAAAAGATTCAAAAAGTAAGAGAGTCTGTCCATTTTTACCTCCTTGTGAGTTTTTTGAGTCTCTCCCGAGCAAGGTCTGCACTCCCGCGCTTCCTCCGTTCCCGCTTAGTCATTCTCAAAGCCTTTAGCAAAGCTACCGCATCTATATCCGCCATGCCTTTAGGTATGTCTACAAGCTCACGGATTTTAAATATTCCCATGGTATTACCGCTCTATCGGTGGTTTTACTTGGATTTTTCATCCAAAGGTGTGCACCTGTTTACGTCTCCAAAACACTCAGGACAGAGGTCAAAAAATACGAGCAAACCCAACCCGCCAAGCATCATATTAACCTGAGTTATTACCAAATTCTCCTGTCTGTCTGGGAGAATTTGATATTTGTTAAGCTCTTTTCCACAACCTGTCTTATTTTCCGCATCACCGAGCTTATGGAACTGAAACACAAGCCTTTTGGTTCTCCTGCACTTCATCCACTTAGGTTCAAGGTCGAGTATAACGAAATTAATCTGGACATCCTTGTCCACAAGCTGAGCTTTTTCCATAAGTTTCTTAAAACGCTCAGGGTTCGCCATGGTGACTCAATTAAAAGGATAAAGGTCCTTCTGAGTTTTGAACATGAGCTTACTCAGTATAGCACATTAGAAGCTTTGAGGATGTATAATAAATATTGCGGGGTGGAGCAGCCTGGTAGCTCGCCGGGCTCATAACCCGGAGGTCGCGGGTTCAAATCCCGCCCCCGCAATTGACTTTATTCCAGAGATCTTGGGTTGAGAGAGCCTGAACACAACCCGAAGTGAGCTACTCCGTTAACCGAGCTTATCTCAACCTTGTCAAAGAAGAGCTTGAATCCGCACTCGACTAAAAAGGACATGGGAAGCTCAGGAAGATGTAGAAGGAACAATAATTCAGCCGC
This sequence comes from Aquificaceae bacterium, assembly GCA_015490105.1. Classification (GTDB taxonomy): domain Bacteria; phylum Aquificota; class Aquificia; order Aquificales; family Aquificaceae; genus Hydrogenivirga. The sequence continues at coordinate 6,355 of WFYK01000203.1, forward strand.
ATCTATAGGGAGCCGCGGTTCCTCATGAGAATACACTTGGTGATACCCAGTTCTATTTGCATCGCTGTAGCTGAGCCTACTTTGACTCTACAGATGAACCAATTAGGTATAAGGTAGTTATGAGAAGCGGAGGAGCAGGCCATGAAAACCGTGCTAAAAGGCGTAGAACTTGAAGTAAAAAAGGAAGAGGTTGAAGAAGTAGCAAAAAGTGGCCAGGTTAAGGGCAAGGGAAAGACAAGATACATGGTTATAGTAGAAGGGAGCAGGGTTCCTGCTAAAAGACTCATTTACGAAGTTCTAAAGAAAAAAGGTATAAACCTTACTCTTCAAGATTTCAGCACTAAGGATGCTGTCCATATCCTGAGAAAGCTTGGATTTGAGATAGTAGACATGGAGGAAGAAAAAAGGAAATCTCTCCTTGACCTTGCTGGGATGATAGCTATAGGGGGTAATGCGGTTGAGGATAAGAGGAACCTATACTCTTCTTGATGCTAATGTGGTAGTAGCTCTGCTGGATAAGAAAGATAGTCTTCATGAAAAAGCGGTACTCTCTGAGAGTTATAAACAAGCTATCTTAGCTGTTCAGGGGCTCGAAAGTAGGGTAGAGGTTTTGCATCCGAGCTTTGATGATTATCGATAACAGAGCTTAACTACAACGATTGGTTGATCTATCTGTATAGCAAGGATAATTTAATGGGAGTGATAACACTGGGTAGGAAATTAGAAGAGGTTATCGAGAGGGATTGAGGATGTTTGACAGGGCTAAGGGGATAGTAAGGAAGGTAACGCTTGAGGTTATTTATGAGGTAGTAGA
>WFYK01000204.1 GCA_015490105.1 Aquificaceae bacterium
CCCTTACTACATCCTGCTCTATTATTGGTCCCTCGTCGAGATCTTCGGTAACGTAGTGGCTCGTAGCACCTATTATCTTTACCCCTTTACTGTATGCTCTGTGATACGGCTTTGCTCCAGGAAAAGCGGGGAGGAAGGAGTGATGTATGTTGACTATCCGGTTGGGATAGCGGTTCACAAAATCGGGGGATAGGATCTGCATATATCTTGCTAAGACTATAAGGTCTATTCTCTCCCTTTCTAATATCTCAAGCTCCTTCTCTTCCGCTTCAGATTTGTTGGCCTTGGTTTTAGGGATGTGAAAGTAGGGAACTTCAAAAAAGTCCGCTACGTTTTTCATATCGGGATGATTGCTTATAACGAGCTTGACCTCCCCTTTTAGTTCCCCCGATCGGAAACGTTGAAGCAGATCGTATAGGCAGTGTCCTTGTTTCGAGACAAATATGGCTACCCTTTGGATCTCGTCCGAAAAGTGGAGGGAAAAGTCCATGGAGAACTTTTTTGCAATAGGTAAGAAGGCACTCTTTAGATCTTCCTTCGGTATCAGGAAATCTTTCAGGTCCCACTCTACCCTTGCGAAAAATATCCCCCGTTGATAGTCAATGTGTTGGTCGAAGTGAACTATGTTGCCTCCGTTGTCCGCAATGAAGGAAGAGATCTCCTTGACTATTCCCTTTCTGTCTGGGCAAGATATGAGAAGGATCGCGTTACCCATCCTATAATATTCTCCATAATGGAGTTTGAAGCTGTCATAGGACTTGAGATCCACGTCCAAATGGACACTAAAACTAAGATGTTCTGCTCCTGTCCTGTGGAATTTGGTTCGGAGCCTAACACTAACGTTTGTCCCGTGTGTTTGGGTCTTCCCGGATCGCTCCCGGTTATAAACAAAAAGGCTATAGAATACGCGATAAGAGCTTCTTTAGCTCTCAACTGTGAGGTTCATGAAGAGTCTATATTTGCCCGAAAGAACTACTTCTATCCGGATCTTCCTAAAGGCTATCAGATATCTCAATATGAAAAACCTCTTGCTACCAACGGTTGGCTTGAAATAGATCTCCCCGATGGAGGGAAAAAGAAGATAAGGATAAGGAGACTCCACGTTGAAGAGGATGCGGGAAAGAACATCCATGAAGGGAACCTGTCCTTCGTAGATCTTAACAGGGCGGGAACACCCCTTATGGAGATAGTGACAGAGCCGGACATCAGGACACCCGAAGAAGCCCGTCTCTTCCTGGAAACCCTAAGGAACGTTATGCGCTACGCGGGGGTATCTAAGGCGGATATGGAAAAAGGACAGCTCAGGTGTGATATAAACGTTTCCGTAAGGCCCAAAGGAAGTGACAAGCTCGGAACGAGAGTTGAAATAAAGAACGTAAACTCCTTTAGATTTGTCCAAAAGGCCCTCGAATACGAGATAGATCGCCAAATAAAGACCATTACCGAAGGAGGACAGATTGTTCAGGAGACGAGGACATTCGATCCTCAAACGGGTAAAACCTACACTATGAGAACCAAGGAAGAAGCGGAAGACTACAGATACTTCCCTGACCCTGATCTCCTACCTTTAAAGGTGCGGAGGGAATGGATAGAGGAAATTAAGAGTTCTATGCCTGAAATGCCTTGGGAGAGGTTCGAGCGTTTTGTAAAAGAACTAAGCTTGGGTGAGTATGAAGCAAAGATCCTTGTGAATCACAAAGATTTGGGAGATTTCTTCGAAGAAGCCCTCAAATACGAAAAAGAGCCAAAAGCTATTGCTAACTGGCTTCTGAATGACCTGTTGGGACATCTTAGGGAGAAGCAAATTTCCATCGAAGAATCTCCCGTTTCTCCTAAAGCTTTGGCAGAGCTTGTCAAACTCATAAAAGAGGGAACAATATCTACCAAGATAGGCAAGGAAGTTCTAAAGGAGATGGTCGAGACAGGCAAAAGTGCTTCTCAAGTGGTTGAAGAAAAGGGGCTAAAACAGATATCAGATGAGGGAGAGCTCAGGAGGATTGTGGAAGAGATCCTCTCTCAGTTTCCCAACGAAGTGGAACGCTTTAAAAACGGCGAAGAAAAATTAATGGGGTTCTTCGTAGGGCAGGTGATGAGGGCTACCAAGGGTAAAGCTAACCCCAAGCTTGTGAACAAGATAATAAGAGAGGTAGTATCGTGAAGGTAGCTCTCGGATCCGATCATGCGGGTTTTCGTTTAAAGGAGAGGATAAAGGAGTTTTTGATCAGCAAGGGGCATGAAGTTATTGACTTTGGCACTACTGACGGTGAGTCTACCCACTATCCTCTGTTTGCAAAGGAGGTTGCCTTAGCTGTTCAAAAGGGTGAAGCGGACAGAGGTATCTTAGTTTGCGGAACGGGTATAGGCATGAGTATAACCGCTAACAAGTTTAAGGGTGTCAGAGCAGCACTGTGCCTTAACGAATACATGGCACGGATGAGCAGGCTCCATAACGATGCAAATGTCCTCTGCTTGGGAGATAGGGTCTTAGGTGAAGATCTTGCCCTTTCTATAGTTGAGGTTTGGTTAAACACTCCCTTCGAAGGAGGAAGACACCAAAAGAGGATAGAACTGATCTCTTCTATAGAAAAGAGCTGCCCCTAAAATGATCCTGAAAAGGCTGTTTCCCGATCCTGTTTTGATATTTACTGTCTTGCTTTTAAACATTTTCGGCATACTTACCGTCTTTAGCGTTCAGCTTGTCCCCGCTTTTGTGGAAGGAATAGATTTGAGAGATCTAAGAAAACCTGCCCTTTTTTTGATAGCGTCCTTCTTGGGGTTTCTTTTAGTATCTTTTATGAGCAGGCGGTTTGATTACAGAGTTTTGAGCGACAAGCGATGGGCATACGGTATTTTTTTCTTCTCTTTTTTTCTTCTTGTGTTTGTCCTTATAAAAAAATGGGTAACCGGTCAGTCGGTAAACAGGTGGCTGATCGGCACGAGTGTTCAACCTTCCGAGCTGAGTAAGTTAGCCATAGTTATATTTCTATCCTACTACGCCTACAGTAAGGAGAGGCTTGATCAAAAGAAATACATAATCTGGGTATTTGTCCTCGTTATACTTCAAGTTGTGGCTGTAGCTCTTCAACCCGATAAAGGAACAGCTCTGCTTTTTCTCGTCCTGACAGCCCTGCTTTTGTTTTTCGGTGGAGCTCCTCTGAAGAAGGGTTTGCTTATAAATTCAGCTTTTGTTTTTCCTTTAGCGTTCCTCGTGCTTCTTATTAAAGGTAGCTATGTTATAGATCGAATAAAAGCTTGGATAGATCCCTTTGCGGACAACTCCGACAAAAATTATCAGATAATCCAAGCCATAGCCTCTTTTGTCCAAGGGGGATTTTTCGGAGTAGGATACGGTAAAGGTTTTCAGAAGATCGGTAACCTGACTCAAGCGGATACCGACTATGTCCTTGCGACTATAGGAGAAGAGTTTGGGCTTTTTGGAACCTCTATGGTAATAGGGTTATACATAATCCTCTTTTGGAGGCTACTGAAAATAGCCATTGAAGTAGAAGATAGATTCGGATCCCTCTTGGTTGTAGGGATAACCTTTTCCATAGTGCTGACCGCCTTGGTGAATATATCCGTAGCTTTAAACGTTTTGCCTCCCAAGGGTATACCTCTTCCTTTCGTAAGCTACGGCCTCAGCAACCTTCTCGCTAGCTTTCTATCTTTGGGTATAGTGGGTTCTGTCTACAGACGGCACTTGGGTTAAGATATATAAAAATCCTGAGTGAGGGGATCTGAGATGGGTAGGAAGGTGGAATTTGAAGTTGAAGGTGTTAAAGTCAACGGCTATATAGCGGAGCCTTCACAAAAAGGACCTGCGGTTATAGTTATACACGAATGGTGGGGTGTGGATTCCCCTCTTTCTAACATAAAGGAGATCACAGAACGATTTGCAAGGGAAGGCTTCGTAGCTTTTGCTCCAGACTTTTACAGGGGAAAGAGCGCGGACAACCCGGACGACGCGGGGAAGCTCATGATGGATATGTTCGAAAATAGAATGGATGATGTGGATGCGATTTTCAAAGCGTCCGTTGAATATCTGAGGAACCTCGACATAACGGACCCAGTTAAAGTCGGCGTTACGGGATTTTGTTGTGGGGGAACCCTTTCTATGTATTTTGCGAGCAAGTTTCCCGAGCTCATAGACGCGAGCGTTCCTTTCTACGGACTTCCTCAGCTTACGAAGATCGACGCTTCCGCTATAAAGGTCCCTATCTTCTTCATAATGGCCGAAAAAGACGAGTTCGTGGATAACAACGCGGTAATAGACATGATGAAGGAAGTTTGGAAGAACGGTGTGGAGGTCCAAGCTAAGGTCTACGCTGGCGTTAACCACGCTTTCCTTAACGACAAGAGACCCGAAGTTTATCACGAAGATAGCGCGGAGGATGCTTGGAAGCTGACCGTGAATTTCTTCAAGAGACACCTCTCTTGAAAAGGTAGAATAAAACCTGAAAACTTAAAGGGAGGTGTCTCATGTTTAGGCTTTTGTTTTTAATTTTTTTTAGCTCTTCCCTTCTTTGGGCGGGAGGGAACATAGCTTGTGTTGACACGGACAGGATCCTCAAAGAGTCAAAGCTGGTTGCTCAAGCTCAAAGCATGCTCATGAGTAAACTCCAAGAGCTTCAAGGGAAACTTCAAGAGCTTCAAAAGAGGATAGAAGACCTCAGAAAGCAGGCTTCCAGTAAAGCCCTTTCCGAAGAGAAGAGAAAGAAAAAGGAGGAAGAGCTTACAAAGCTTGAGGGAGAGGCGGTAGCTCTTCAACAGAAAGCTCAAAGAGAACTCTCTCAAATGAAGGAAGAGCTTGAGAATAAGGTCTACAATAAAGTCAAGGAAGCATCCCGTAAGATAGCGGATCAGAGGAATCTCGCCGGAGTTATAGATTGCGGGCTCTTCGTCTACTTTAAACCTGAGCTGGATATTACCGATCAAGTAATAAAACTGGTAGACGAAGGGCTAAGTAAGAAATGAACCTATCTGAAGTTGCGAAGCTGATAGGAGCTGATCTCTTTGCGGATCCGGAAGCTAAGGTAAAGGGTGTTTCTTCCCCTCAAAATCCGAAAGAGGGAACCTTGGTCTTTTGTCAAAGCGAGGAGGACATACAAAAGGCGGTAAAGGGAAAGCCTGTAGCTTTGGTAGTAAAGGAGAAAACCACGCACTATCCTTGCCTCGTGGTAAGGGACGTAAGGGAAGCGCTTGCGATATTTTTAGAGAAATTTTATCCTGAAGAGCATCCTGTCGGGGTTTCAAATAAGGCGGTTCTCGGAAAGGATGTAAGCTTGGGGAAAGATGTATACATAGGACCCTTTTGCGTGATAGAAGACGGGGTTATATTGGAGGACGGGGTGAAGATTTACCCTTTTTCCTACATAGGAAAAAACTCTGTAGTAGGCGAAGGTAGTGTGATCTTCAGCGGGGTGGTAATTTACCCGAACACGGTAATAGGAAGAAGGGTTCGCATCCACAGCGGGGCGGTTATCGGAGCGGATGGGTTTGGATATCACGTGACCGGGGAAGGAATAAAGAAGTTGAACCATATAGGGAACGTGATACTGGAAGACGATGTGGAGATAGGTGCAAATACCACAGTCGACAGGGCACTCATAGATTCAACTGTTGTAGGGAAGTCTACGAAGGTAGACAATCTTGTGATGATAGCTCATAACTGCTTTATAGGTGAGGAGAACATAATAGTCAGTCAGGTAGGTATTTCGGGAAGTGTAAGAACCGGAAGGAGAGTTACTCTCGCAGGCCAGGTAGGTGTCGCAGACCACGTTAGCATAGGGGATGGCGCTACTGTTACTGCCAAGAGCGGAGTGTCCAAAAGCCTCGAAGGAGGTAAAGTATACGGTGCGGGTATACCTGCTATGGAGTGGTCCCGCTGGAAGCGTATATACGCTTACCTTATGAAGCTTCCTGACCTACTGAGGGGGAGGAAATGAGGGCGTATATAGAGAAGTTAGTAGTCGAGGGTTTTAAATCTTACGGAAAGGAGAGGAAGGAAATCCCCTTGGGACCGGGCTTTACCGCCATAGTGGGGCCTAACGGATCCGGAAAATCCAACATAGGTGATGCCATATCCTTTGCCTTAGGTATCGCTACTACAAAAACACTCAGGGCTAAAAACCTCTCTTATCTTATTTTCTCAAAAGAAAACGACAGTGCTTCCCATGCCTACGTGGAGGTTCACTTCAGAAATTCAGGAGCCTTTCCTATCCCCGACGATAAGGTAGTTATCTCGCGCAAGGTTACCCGTGATGGCAGAAGCACCTTTAAGGTAAACGGGACTACCGTAAGAGAGAGGGATTTAAAAGACTTCCTTGCCAAAGCGGGTATATACGAAAATGGCTACAACGTTGTCCTACAAGGGGACATAGTCAAGTTTTTGAAGATGACACCTGTAGAAAGGCGGAAAGTTATAGAAGATATAGCGGGTATAAGCGAATACGAAGCAAAGAAAGAAAAAGCCCAAAGGGATCTAATAGAAGTAGACATAAAAATAGGTGAGCTCAAACTCCTTTTGGAAGAAATAAAAGGTCAGCTTGAAAAACTAAAACAGGATAAAGAAAAACTCCAGCGCTACAGAAATTTAAAGGAAAAACAAAGGGAGTTGCAGATAAAAATACTTTCTAAAGAAGCTAAAAAGTTTCTTTCGGAAAAAGAAAAGCTTGAAGAACAGGTAAGAGATCTTAAGGACAAGTTGGAAAAAGTCAGAGAGGAAATAAAAGTAAAGGAAGAGGACCTTCGTCAAGCTGAAGAGAAACTAAAGCAAGTAAATGATGAGATAATGCCCTTCAGGGAGAGGATAGGAAAGGTTTCTTCCGACCTCGAACATGTGAATGAATCCTTGGAAAGAATAGAAAAGGAAAGGTTTAGGTTAGAGGAGGAAAAGCAAAGGTCTTTGAGACAGCTTGAATACCTAAGAAAAGATCTTAAACTTTTGCAGGAAGAACTAAAAGGGCTTCACGGGGAACTTAAAAGCAAAGAAAGAGAGGTAGAAGCTGCGAAAAATGTAGAGGAGACCTTGTATGCGGAGCTGAAAACCCTTGACGACAAGCTAAAGGTCTCTATGGAAGAAGCTCAAAAGGTCGAAGAGAAGGAAAGGAAATTAAAAGAACATATCGAAAAGCTAAAAGCGGAAGAATCTGCAATACGTATAAGGCTAAAAGAGATAGAACTTAAAGTGCAAAAAACCTTGGAAGACATTAAAAAGCTAAAAACTGAAAAAGAGGAGTTCATAGCCTTTTTGGAAAACTCTTCAGAAGAACTCGATAAGATAAGACGGTTGAAAGCAGTGGAAGAGAGTGCTTTGAAACAAAGTAAGGAATACCTCAAAGAACTTGAAAATAAGCTGTCCAAGATCCGTGAGGCTTTAGAGGAAATTATAAAGTCAAAAGCCTATGTAGAGAGCAAGCTGGCAAGCTTAGAACCGGTCACGGATATCTTCGAAGACATAGAAGGTGTATACGGGACGGTGGGAGATCTCATTTCGGTAAAAGATCCTCAGCATATGAAGGCGGTGGAGGTAGCGGGCGGTGCAAGGCTCAGGTATGTAGTGGTTGAAGATGAAGAGGTGGCAAGAAAATGTATCCAACTGCTGAAGGAGAGAGGACTCGGAAGGATGAGCTTTATTCCCCTTTCGAAGATAAGGGCGGATCTGAGACTCCCCCCTTATCCCAGGACCAAGGGAGCGGTTGACTTTGCGGTGAAGCTAATAGACTACGATCCCAAGTTTGAAAGGGCGATAGCCTTCGTTTTCGGCGATACACTTGTGGTAGAAGACTTCGACTCTGCAAAAAGGATAGGTATAGGAACTTACAGGATGGTAACCCTTGAAGGAGAGGTTTTTGAAAAGAGCGGGGTAATAAGCGGGGGATCTCATAAAGGAAGTGGCGATCTCGGAAGGAAAGCTTACGAAGAGGAACTGCAAAAACTCCATCAAGAGGAAGAAAAGCTGAGGAACGAAGAACAAGAGATTTCCTTGAAGATGAAAGCTCTAAGGAGTGAAATAGCTGAGAAGGAAGGGGTTTTAAAGGTGCTGGAGAAAAAGTTCTCGGACATAGAAAAGACCGCACGCGGGGGTGAGGAGAAGATAAAGGACTACGAACAAAGGATCGCAAAAGCGGAAGAGTATATAAATATCTTGAAAGAGGAAGAGGAAACGTTAAAACGCAAGCTTTCTCAAATAAAAGAAGACCTTTCTTACTCGGAAGATAAACTTAAAAATTTAACCTTAAAACGCCAGGACATAATAAACTACTATCGAGAATCTGGGATAGAAGAAAAGCGTCTCGAATACGAAAGGGCCAAGAGAAAAACCCAGCGACTTTCCGAGGATCTTCAGCAGATCAAACTTGCTCTAAAGGATAAGGAGAACCAAATAAAGAACTTGGAAGAGGAGATAAACCGTATAGAGATTGCTCTTGAACAAATTGAGGAAAAAGAGAAAGAACTCAAAGTTCAAGAAGAGAGCCTTATGCAAAAACGTAAAGAGCTTGAAGACAAGATAAAGGATATAGAAGCCAGTGTATACAATCTATACAAGGAAAGGGATGCTTTAGAAGAAAAAGTCAAGGGGCTTCAAGCTAACTTGGGTAGGCTAAGGTTCAAGGAAGAGGATCTAAGGTCCGACCTCGAGAGCCTTAATTCTCAGGTTGCAAAGGTGACTCAGAAGCTCGAAGATTTGACTCAAAGATTAAAAGATCTTGGTTTTCAGGGAGAACCCCTTGAGGTTAAGGAAAGCTCTTCAAAGCTCAAGGGGGATCTTGCTAAGGTGGAGTCTGAACTCCAGGCTTTAGGGAGTGTAAACCTAAGAGCTGACCTTGATTATGAAGAGGAGCTTGCAAGATACAAAGACTATGAGGAAAAGTATGAGAGACTTCAAGAGGAAAGGAGAGCTATAAAGGAAATGATAGAGGAAATAGAAACCAAGAAGCTCAAAACCTTCATGGAGGCTTACGAAAACATAAATAGGAACCTTAAAAAGATCTTCTCCTTCCTCTCGCCCGGAGGAAAGGCACAGATGTTCATTGAAAATGAATACGATCCCTTCTCGGGGGGTATAAACCTTGTGGTTAAACCCAGAGGCAAAGACGTCCAGTATCTGGAAGCTATGTCCGGAGGGGAAAAAACCCTTGCAGCACTTGCGTTGATATTCGCTATTCAAGAATATAAGCCCTCTCCCTTTTACTACTTTGACGAGGTCGACGCTCACTTGGATGAAGCCAACGCCAGAAGGGTAGGAGAACTGATAAGGGAGAAATCTAAAGAAGCTCAGTTCATAGTGGTTACCTTAAGGGAGGTTTTGGCTACCTTCGCGGATAAACTCATCGGTGTCTCCGCCCGCGGTGGGGTTTCACGTGTGTTCCCAGTGGAAAATATCTCTAACTTCCTAAGAGAGGTAAAAGAGCAGGCTTCATGAGGATAATTCTATTTTCTGGAAAAGGTGGTGTAGGTAAAACTACCGTTTCCGCATCAACCGGCTACAGACTTTCTAAACTCGGCTATAAAACTATAGTGGTTTCCTTAGATCCTGCGCACTCCCTTGCGGATGCCTTCGACCTTTCGGAAGAGGAAAGGGCCAAAGCTAAGGGGCTTCCGATAAAGATTTCAGAAAACCTATACATTCAAGAGATCGATGTTCAAGAGGAGGTAGACCGCTACTGGGGTGATGTTTACAGGTTTTTGGAAATTCTCTTTAACACAACCGGCTTAGATGAGGTTGTCTCTCAGGAGCTTGCCATTTTACCCGGAATGGAGGAGGTGACGAGTTTACTTTACGTGAACAAATACTACAAGGAGAAGGAGTTTGATGTTCTGATTTTAGATCTTCCCCCTACGGGCGAGTCACTGCGTTTTGTTTCTATGCCTACCGTTTTAAAGTGGTATATGAAAAAGATCTTCAAAACGGAACGTCTCGTTATGAAGGTTGCACGCCCCGTAGTTGGCAGGATATCGGACGTTCCCCTTCCCGATGAAAATTACTTTAAGGCCCTTGAAAACTTTTACGAGAAACTAAAAGGGGTGGACGAGATTCTTATAGATCCTGAGGTTACTTCTGTCAGGATAGTGGCCAATCCTGAAAAGATGGTTATAAAAGAGTCTCAAAGGGCTTTTATGTATTTTAACCTGTTCGGTGTAAACGTAGATGCGGTTATAGTAAACAAGGTTCTAAAGTTAGAAGAAAAGGATTGTCCCTTTTTAAAAAGGTGGATAGATTCTCAAAGGAGATACCTCGAAGACATAAAAGCCATGTTTTCACCCGTGCCTATGTTTGAGGTTCCTATGCTCGATGAGGAGGTTTTCGGGCAGGAAAGACTTTCCTACCTTGCTGATCTCATCTACGGAGACCGAGATCCCGCTGAGGTTTTCTTCAAGGAAAAACCATATGAATTTATCCCTCAGGAACAGGGTTATCTTCTCAAGATCAGGGCCCCCTTTCTCTCTAAGGAACGTGTGGATCTGTTGAAGGGAGAGGAAGAGATAATCGTTAGGGTAGGAAACTTCAAGAGCCACATACTCCTTCCCAGACGTTTAAGGAACATGGAACCTACCGGTGCTAAGATAAGAGAGGGCTATATCTATATCAATCTTGTTTCAGAGAATTGAGGATCTCTCTGAATACCTTGGGGTCTCCGCGCACTTCCTTGAGGTAGACCCAAACACTTCCTATGTTGAAGGAAAGTTTGAGAAGGACAGGTATAAGATTTTCTTTCTCGTTCCATACGATCCACTCACCTTTAGGCCTTAAAAAACCCTTGGTTTTTATGTTAGGAAAAATAGAGGTTTTCCAAGTGTCATAGACCTTAGTGTATACCTCTACCTTTTCGCTCCCGGTAGTCTTGAACATAGATCTGTTGAGTTTTCCTTCATAAAAGATCGTTATTGTCTTCTCTTCAAAAGAGGGAATAGAAGCGTAAAAGACCAAAGAGGCGGAAAAAGGATCGTAAGCTCTACTTTTGAGGGTGATCGTTCCCTCCTTCAATCTATTTTTTTTAGGCCTGTAGAGACGGAAGTAAACTTTGGAATCTTTAAACACGTAAAGGTGTTCCCTGTGAAAGTCCCCTTCCCTTTGAAAGAGCCAAAACCTCTTGGGTCTTCCCTTTTCTATCAGAACTTCTCCCTCGCTGTTTACAGGCTTTACAAGTCTTCCTACCACTATGGTCTTTGCCCAAGAACGGAGTCTTACTTTAGAGTTTTCATAGAGACTGTATGTAGAGCAACTTTCCGCTACGGGCAGAAACCAGAAGAATATCTGATAGCAGAGGGTAAGGTCTTTGGACCAGAGGAAGGAAAAGGAAATTAACAGAAAAACTTTAAGCCTGAGCAACACAGTAAAGTCCTACCTCCCTTGCACCCGCTTCCATGAGGGTGCTCGCTACAACGGATGCGGTGGTTCCTGTGGTAAGAATGTCGTCAAAAATCAGAATTCTTTTCCCTTCGATTAGGTCTAAGAATTTACTTTTGACCTTAAAAGCATCCTTCAAAAGCTTTTTTCTTTCTTCTACCCCCTTTTGAGCGAGAGGCTTGGAATGTTTTACCCTTACGAGAACCTCTTGAAAGTCTACCTTAGCACCTTTCAATATTTCCACGTTATGATCGAAACCCCTGACCCACCATCTTCTGATATGTATGGGAACAGGTGTTACTATATCGGGGGAGAAGTTTTCAATAAAGGTTTTCAGGTGTTTTGATATCTTTTCACCTAAGGCGTGCGCTAAGGGCTTGATCCCTTCAAACTTTATAAGTCTAATTGCCTCCTTTACAACCCCTTCGTAGGGAGCAAATACTCCCACCTGTGAGATCCACTGAGGTCTTTCCCTTTCTAAAAGGGCTATCGCTTTTATCTCAGAAAGACAGTTTTCACAGAGGAAACCTTGATCGGATGGTTTGAAGGCCAATCCGCAACAAACACACGATCTTTCGGAGATAAAAAGAAGATCTACCAGCTTTCCCAAAACTACCTTCACAAAAAATGTATTTTATAAGTATGGCTCAGGAAAATAAGACAGAAAAGGCAACACCTTATCGACGGCAAAAACTCCGAAGGGAGGGAAACGTTGCTAAAAGCGTAGAAGTAGTTACCTCCTTGACTGTTTTGATATCCTCCCTCGTTCTGTTTTTTACGGGTGCTATGCTCTTTAAGGAGATAGTTTCCTTTCTGATGGCTGTGGCAGGGCTGAGGCCCGCGGATTTTAGCACCCTTTCGGGTAGTGCTATAAGGGAATCTTTTTCTAATGTAGTCAAGATCCTTATCCCATTCTTTGTTGTTACTTTAATAGTCGTCATCGGAGCTCATGTGGCACAGTTTGGCTTTATATTCACCTTAAAACCCCTTCAGTTTAAGTGGGAACGCCTCAATCCCGTTGAAGGATTTAAGCGTATGTTTTCTCTATCTACCCTATTTGAACTGGCCAAAAATACCCTCAAAGCTGTTCTGCTCATGGGCATAGCCCTGTTTATCCTGAAAGGAAGTATAGATTTGATCGTCGGATCCTCTCAGATGCCCATATCCCACGGCTTGGAGTTTTTAATCGATACGGTAATTAAGGTCATCATCGCCTTAGCGGTTATTGCTTTCTTGATAGCCCTTTTGGACTTTGCCTACAAGAGGTGGGAGTATGAAAGAAGGATAATGATGAGCAGGCAGGAGGTTAAAGAGGAGTTTAAACAACTTGAAGGAGATCCTCATGTAAAGGCTCGGATAAAGTCAAAGATGCGTGAGATGGCAAAAGGGAGGATGATGGCGGAGGTTCCGAAAGCAAGTGTTGTTATAACTAACCCTACCCACTTGGCCATAGCTCTCAAGTATAATCCCGACGAGGATAGGGCTCCTAAGGTGGTAGCCAAGGGTAAAGGGACCGTGGCGGAAAGGATAGTAAAAATAGCCAAGGATCACGATGTTCCCGTGATCCAAAAACCTGAACTCGCAAGGGCCTTATACCCTGCGGTAGATGTGGGTGACGCGATACCTCCCCAGTTTTACAGAGCGGTAGCGGAGGTAATAGCTTTCATTATGTTCAGGAGGAGGAAGACTTACGCTTGACTTTAAGTTGTAGACCTTTTACTTCTTCAACGATTACCTCTTGACCCTTTTTAAGATCCTCATCGCTGAAAGCGTTCCATATCTCTCCGTGAACGAGAACTTTACCTTTTTTATCTTTAAAGTCTTCCAAAACGGTTCCCTCCTCCCCTATCATGCCCTCCGCACCCGTTAGTTTCCTTCTTCTTTGTGCTTTAAGACCAAGCTTTCCCGCAATGAAAGCGAAAAACAGGCTAAAGACCAAAACTGACGCTATGGCCTCTAAAGGGAGTCTTCCGTAAGGAGATGAAGGATCTATGAGAATAAAGGATCCGAGACCTATCGATATTAATCCTCCTACAGCGAGGGCTCCGAAGGTAGGTGTAACCGTTTCCAAAAGGAGAAGGATTACCCCCAATCCGATTAGGAGCACTCCCAACCAGCTTACCGATATGACTGACAAGCCGTAAAGACCTAAAAGCAGACTTATACCACCTATTACCGCTGGGACGACCGCTCCGGGATTGTAAAGTTCAAAAAGTATCCCGTAAAAACCTATCATCAGCAAAAAGTAGGCCACCGTGGGGTTTGTTATTATTTTCAAAAAGGCTTCTTTCAAGTTTTCCTTAAGTTCTATCCTGTCAACTTTCTCTGTTTTTAGAACAACCTCAAAATTTCCCTTCTTGACTTTCCTTCCCTCTAACTTTTTGAGGAGATCTTCTACATCCTTAGCTATGAAGTCTATAACTCCCTGCTTTAGTGCTTCTTCCGAAGAGAGGGAAAGACTTTCCGAAACCATTTTTTCTACTACTTTCACGTTTCTCCCTTTTTGCTGAGCTATGCTTCTTACAAAAGCGAGCATATCTTGAAGAGCTTTTTCCATAGCAACATCCTTTTCTTTTTTAGTTTGTTCTTGACCGAGTCTTACCGGATGGGCAGCACCGATGTTCGTCCCCGGTGCCATAACCGCTATATCCGCGGATATGGTTATTACCGCTCCCGCGGAAGCAGCCCTGCTACCGGGAGGGTATACGAAAACAACTACCGGTATAGGGGATGAGTTGAAAGACTGAACTATTCTTCTCGTAGATTCTAAAAGACCTCCAGGTGTGTCAAGTTTCAGTATGTAGACGTTGGCTCGAAGATCGAGAGCTTCTTTAAGGGTTCTATCTATAAAGTCCGCGGTAACCGGTGTTATGGGGCCCTTCCATTCGGTTATAACAACCTTTGGATAAACTAACCCGATCAAAGCCAAGATCAGGGCTAAGATCTGGATCATTCTACCTTTATCCTCTTGGCTCCCTTTTTATTCTTTTTGTCGTTTTCTACCTTTGTCCTCTCTTCGAGTAAACTTACCTGATAGTCTACGAGAGCTTTTAGTATCTTTAAAGCGGAGAGCTGGATTTGATAAACGTTGCGGGTAATCTCCTCCCTAACTTCCTTGGGAGGTATCAAGATCTCAAGTCCTTTAAATAAACTCTTTTTGATCTCCTCTACCTGATCCTCCAAACTCTGAACCCTTTCCTCTTTATCCGCCATACTATCATATAAAATAGCTCTTTCATGCAAAAACACCATTGGGCACTGATATCCCTCGGGGTAAATCTAACGCAAACCTCCCTGAAGTTCATAGCGGGTATGCTCACGGGAAGCTTATCACTTATAGGTGAGGCTTTTCACTCTCTTTCTGATTCGCTCGCCTCGGTAATAGCCTTTCTCTCCACTTATGTATCTCAAAAGAAGCATCCGAGGTTTCCCTACGGTCTTTACAAAGTTGAAAATTTGGGTTCTCTGGCCATAGGGGTGTTTCTAATTATGACCGCTTACGAGATAGCTCACAGGGCTTTAACCTCTCAGGTAACTTTAAACGAGGAGTTCTTACCTTTGGGTATAGGGGTAGTCGTTCTGTCAGGGTTATCTTCCCTTACCCTATCTATTTTGGAACGCAGGGCCGGAAAAAGGCTGAACTCTCCCACACTCGTTGCGGATTCATACCACACGCTTACTGATACTTTGGGTTCTGCGGTGGTGCTCGCGAGCTTGATCTCCGCGTATGCAGGTTATAACCTGGACAGATACTTTGCTCTGATGGTCAGTGCTTTGATACTTTATACCGCCTTTTCTATGATAAGGGAGCAGATAGCGGTGATCTTAGACGTTTCCGTAGACAAGGAGACTTTGGACAAAATAAAGGAGTTAATACTATCCTTCCCTGAGGTAGATCGGGTAGACAGACTCCTTGTTAGAAGCGCGGGGGGAAAGATGTTTGTAGATGCGGTTATAAGCCTTAAGGCGGGAAATCTCGTAAGGGGCCATCTAATAGCGGACGAGATAGAAAAGAGGATCTACGAAACCTTCGAACAGGTAGAGATGGTCTTTATACATTATGAGCCTGCTTCAAAAGACAAGATAAGGGTAGGTGTGCTCACGGACGATGCGGGAAGGGTTTGCTCAAGATTTGCCAGTGCAAAATACCTTTACATATTCTCCGAAGGGGAGGGGGAACCTAAAAAGGTTTCTCTATCGGGAGGTGATGAAGCTGTAGCTAAAACGCTTGTGAGAGAAGGTGTAGACATAGTGGTTTGCGGACATCATCCGGAAGATTCCTTGGCCAAATGGATACTTCACAGGAATGGAATTTTTGTGTGGGAAACAGAAAAGGAAAATATCTACGAAGCCCTTTCCGAGATATCGCGTATAAAGGAATTAGAGGCCCCGAAGGGCCCCGAAAATTAGCGCTGAGGTTTAGGAGTTTTTGGAGAGGAGGGTGGAAGGACCGGAACTTCTAAAGCGTGCTTAGGTATCTCTCCGTCGAGAGCTTTTAGGAAGGCTACGATCTTGTCCACCTCATCATCGGAAAGATCCCTTCCGAGCTGAACTTTAGCCATTATCTTGACCGCATCCTCTAAGCTCCATACGGAACCGTCGTGGAAGTAGGGGTAGGTTCTGGAGATGTTTCTCAGAGAGGGAACCTTAAAGACGTAGAGATCTTCTTCCTTGTGTGTTACCGCAAATCTTCCCACGTCCATGGGCATTGTAGGTTTGTCAAAGGTTACGTAATCTCTGGTTGCGTTCCAGTAAGCCTCCACTATACCGAAGCGCTGGAACATGGTTCCGCCCAAAGCGGGCCCGTTATGACAGCTTGCACAGCCTATCTGTATAAAGAGCTTTAGACCCTCCTTTTCCTTCTTAGTTAGTGCGTCAGTGTTACCTTTCAAAAACTCATCAAACCTAGAAGGTGTGGTCAGAGTTCTTTCAAAAGCAGCTATAGCTTTAGCTACGTTATCGTAGGTTATGGGATCCTTTTCGTTGGGGAAGGCTTTTTTGAACATCTCAACGTAGCCGGGGATTGACTTTAATCTCTTTACCACCTCTTCGGGAGAGTCCATAGCCATCTCTATAGGGTTAAGTATGGGACCCTTGGCTTGCTCCTCTACGTCCTTAGCCCTTCCGTCCCAAAACTGAGCTACGTGAAGCGCCGCGTTCAGGGTTGTGGGTGCGTTCCTAGGACCTATCTGCCACCTGTGACCTACGGAAGTAGGAAGGTTATCCACTCCGTAAGTTGCCAAGTTGTGGCAAGTGTTACAACTTATGAGTCCGCTCTTAGAGAGCCTCGGATCGTAGTAAAGCATTTTTCCGAGTTCAACCTTAGCTGGGGTGACGGGGTTCTTAGGGTTGTCTACTACCTTCGGTAGAGGCTTGAAGTATTTTCTTGCCTCTTCCAAGAGCTTAGCATCTTCAGACTTTCCCGCACCCAAGAGAAGGGAAGTCCCCACCAGTAGTGCTCCTACGGCCAGCGCCTTCTTCATTTTTTCTACCTCCTCTACATTTTCTGACTATCGTTTCTATTACCTATATAGCATTATATATTAACTGCGAACCAATTGCAACTAAATCTTTCTCAAAAGACGGAAGGCTTCTTCTATCTCTACCTTTCCTGCTCCCATCTTGGAAAATTTAGCTTTTTGGTAAACACGGACTATAAACAAGACCTCTCGTTCGCAGGGTGTTCCCTTCACTACCTTCAGGAGGTCTTCCGGTAGCAGGTAGTCATTATTTATTACCCCCTTTACCCTGAGACGCTTGAGAAGCCTTCTGTAGAGATTTTCCGGGGTTTTTCGTATTTCTTTTAGGTAGTAGCGCAGGGCGATCCAAAAGCCAGCAAGTAAAAGTAGGGTTCCTAATACCTTAGCTCCGGTCTCTTTTAAAACTTCCCAATCGATCGATCGGAGAGCTTTTACAAATCCTTTCGCTAAGGAAACTTGCTTTTTCGCGGAAAAATCTACCACATTTTCATACCAAAAGTAGACCACCGAGTCTCTGATAAGGTCCCATTTGGATATTTCAAACACCTGAGGAGATACGTAAGGAGGCGTAGTGTCTACCCTGACCCAGGAACCGTTTACGTATGCTTCGGTCCAAACGTGAGCCATAGAATTGGTAACTATGTAGTAATCCCCGTATTCGTTTTTTATGTAGCCTTTGTATCCCCCCACCATGCGGGCGGGAACGCCCATAGCCCTTAGGATCAGAACCGTCGCTGAAGCGAAGTATTCACAGTTTCCCCGTTTTTTTCTGAAAAGAAAGTCCTCCAGCGGATGGCCTTCTACTTTTTCTAATCTAAGCGTGTAGGAGAATCCCTCCCTTTTGAAAAACTCCTCAACCGCTTTTATTTTTTCTTCAGGATCTTTAATCCCCTTAGATAGGACCTTTGCAAGGTTGATAATACTTTCGGGCAGATCTTCGGGCAGTTGCGTATATACAGGGTCTGGCGGATCGGTGGGAGGATCGGGTGTAGAAACAGCCCAAAAGCGTATGGGCTTAGAAAGGTTTGAAGACAGTTCAAACACACCACCTTTGACGCGTTTTAGCTTAGCCTTGGTGCCTTCTATCTTCTGTATGTTTAAGGGATAATCGAGGGTAGGGATTTGCTTGCCGAAGGTAGGTTCCAAGATAACCCTGTAGTGCCAAACCTTACCACTTTTTTTTCTTTTAACCCTTTCAGGATCATCCACCGTTTTTATCCACAGGTTGTTAGAGAGCGTGTCAAAGACAGTGACCCTCCAATAGGGATCCGGAGGGACTTCGCCGTATACACGCATTACTACCGTGTTGTCCAGTTGTATCTCCCCCACTTTCCCTATTTCCACGTGATCCGAGATACCGCTCACCAGCGTGGGTTTGTTTTTTCTGAGAAAGGAATCAAATAGAGGGGTTTGAGGTCTTGGCAAGATCACGAAGAAAGGTATGGAAAGAAGGCATATGCCCACAATGAAGAGGGAGGCTGTTTTTAGGTAATCTTTTAGAAACTCCTTAGATACAGCTTTATCTCCCAAGTTAGCGTAAGCGTTTATTATCATAAACGTAAGAGTTCCTAAAACCAGCTCGTAGAGGAACAGTGCCAAAAAGGAAAGATCAAACCTGAAGGTCGTTGCAACCGCAACCGCAAAAAGACTCAAAAGCAGTATCTGATAGAGGTCTCTGACCTGCTTTTTTTCGAGAGCTTTTATAACTATAAGGGTGCAAAGCAGGTTTCCGAAAGGCTCCAACAGGTTATCAAAGCTAAGATCTAATAGAAATAGGACGCCCAAAAGAAACCCAGCTATGGTCAGGTATAGCCTCGGTATGTATACCTTTAGCTTCAGATCGTTAAACAGAGCAAAAACGAGTAAAAGTAGGGAAACTACATAAACGAGAAAGTTGGCAATTTCCAGAAGGGAAGCTAAGCCACCTACCGCGGAAAGGTAAACGAGAATAAGGCTGAGTTTATAAAGAGAAATCATCAGTTATGGGGCATACTCTTTCGCTCCAACTCCTTTACCCTCTTCATAGCTTGATCGAATTTGTAAAGTGCCCCTGCAACATCTTTGAGATGCCTCGCTGCGGTAAGGTAAGCCTCCTTCAGCTCGGGATCGGAGGATTTTTCTGCCTTCTCAAGGAGATTTCTGTGAAAGAGAAGTAAGCCGTTTCTGAGCTCATTAAAGTCCATCGCCTTCCTCCCAAACCTTTGATCTTCTCAACGAGTTTAGAAAGTAGCCTCTTGAATAACCCCTGTCCATGATCTGGACCGCTTACGCTCTTTATCTTTATCTTAAAGGGCACTTTACCCTTCCTAATTTCTTTCAGAAGCAAGTTTATCTCTTCCCTGAGTGCTTCCAAATTTACGCTGTAGAAGTTATCGGGAAGACCGTAAAGGCTCTCAAGGGCCTGCACGATGTCCTTCGTATCTCCGTAACCGCTGTAGAAGTTAGATAGCTTTTCCAGAGCGGAGAAGAAGGCTTCCTCTTCCTTAAATCTCAAGGACTGGTTTTTACAAAAGTGTGCACACTCTTGGAAAAGTTCCTCGTTGAAGATAAGAGATGCGGTAAAAACGCTCTCCGCGGGCGTATTTCTTCGGGAGCATCCTGAAACTTTGCTCAGGACGGACCAGTATTTTAGAAGCGTAGAGTAAACGTCGTAAAAGATCTCCCTGTATTCGGGGAGGAAAGAAATCCTGTAGGCTTCCGGGTCTTGAACGCTGAGGATATCCTTGCCTACGATCACCTCATCGGAGGGACCTATTAGCATAAACATATCAAGTTCGAGGAGGATGTCTTGCCAGCGGTATCTCTTTGAAGAAAAGGTTTTCCCTGCGCAAGAAAGGAGCTTTGGGAGTTTAACTTCGAAGCCTCCTTCTCTTCTTACTATCTGACAGTAGCAGATAGGGTATAAAAGAACTTCCTTCTTTGAAGTGTCGTCTAATATCTCAAGAAATAGACTCTCGAACCTCCCTATATCACTCCACAGATCCTTCAGCATAAAGAATAATTTAACTCACCGATCCACCCTTAGCACGCTCACGCTTTCTATGTGGTAAGTCTGGGGGAACATGTCTATCAAACGCACCCGCTCTAAAGTGTATCCTCCCTTCAGAAAAACCTTCAGATCCCTCGCTAAGGTAGATGGGTTGCAGGAAACGTAGATTATCCTTTCAGGTTTGTTCTGAAGGAGCAGATCCCTTTCCTTGTCTCCGAGGCCACTCCTTGGCGGATCGAGTAAAACGAGGTCAAGGACCTCTCCACCTCTGCTTTTCAAATGCCTGTAGGCATCCGCTTTAACGAAAACCGCATTATCCACCTGATTTACTTTTGCGTTGTAGGTTGCGTCGTTCACCGCGGAAGGGTTGCTGTCGGAACCTTCGATGAAGTTGCCCACCTTAGCCAACGGAAGGGTAAAAAATCCGACACCGCAGTGAAGATCTACAGCCTTTCTAAAACTTACACCCTTTACTACCTCTTGGATGAACCTGTCCCAGAGGCTGTAATTAACTTGAAAGAAAGAGTCCCCGCTAACTCGGTAAGTAAAACCTCCCGCATCCACGAACAGGTATTCGGTCCCTATCCAGTATCGTTTGGTCAGGATTAACCTCAAGCGCGAGTAGTCTCCTACCCCGACTACATCCTTCGGAAGGAAGTCATCTTTTACCTTCTCCAGAAGACTTCTGTCGGTTTCTATAGGGGTTATGAATCGAACGAGAAACTTATCCTCTTTAGGTGAGTAGAACACGTGAATTTCTTGGAGCTCCCTTATCCTCTGGGCTACCTCCTTTAGGTGCGGGATAAGGGCGTTTATCCTCGGATGGGCGAGGGGACACTCTTCTATCTCCACAAGCTCTTTTTCTCCGAGTCTGAAGAAACCTACCTTCTGATTTTTTACCTTAAATTGGACCCTTACTCTGTAACCGAATTCAAGATCCGAGCGGATGGGATCTTGTAAGGGAGGGTTTGCTATTCTGCCTATGCGAGAGAGGGTCTCTCTTAGTATGTCATTTTTTTGAGATACCTGGGTTTCGTAGTCAAGGTGCTGAAGTTGACAACCCCCGCAGGATCCAAAGTAGGGGCAAGGGGCTTCCCTTCGGTGGGGAGAAGGAATTATAACCTTCTTTACCTGAGCTTCCGTGTAATCTCTTTTTTCTTCGAGAATCTCCGCCTCCACGAACTCCTTAGGAGCGGAGTATCTGACCAGAAAAACTTTGTTGTTCTCACGGGCAAGACCGTAACCTCCGTAGACGAGCTTCTCTACGGTAAGCCTTACGGAGTTTTCAGACATTGCCTTCCTTATTAGAATTTCTTAAGGCTTGCAAGCGCTCGAAGTCTTCTTCAGACATAACGTCTATGTGCCAGCCCGTGAGTTTGTGGGCAAGTTTTACGTTTGATCCTTTCTTTCCTATAGCGAGGGAAAGCTGATCCTTGGGAACCGCAACCTCCGCTCTTCCTTCTTCTGGAAAGAGCAAGACTGCGGTGGGCTGTGCGGGAGAAAGAGCTCTTTTTATAAACTCCTCTTCGTCCTCGGTCCACTTTATCACATCTATCCTCTCGCCCATCAGCTCTTCGGAGATGGGCTGTATGCGTGAGCCTCTCAAACCTACCACCACGCCTACGGGA
>WFYK01000205.1 GCA_015490105.1 Aquificaceae bacterium
GTTGCAGTTATCCCTGTTAAGTGAGGGATTGCGACAGCTCAACGTCAAATGCTTTACAGAAATCCTCGAAAGTGTATGTTGCAGTTATCCCTGTTAAGTGAGGGATTGCGACGCCCTTTTCGGGAAAATCTTGGGTTTCACGGATGAGGTGTTGCAGTCATCCCTGCTGAGTGAGGGATTGGAGCTTTGCCTCATCCTTTTGTATCCATGCCTTGAGATTTTCTTCTTTTGACGCTTCCGCATTGAATATTTGGGGATGGGGTTTGTTTTTGTGAAACTTGACAAAAGTATTATCAAGAAATATTATAAAAAGCAACATAGACTGGGAGGTGTGGAATGATAAGTGAGAACCTGTTTTCCGCAAAGTCCCTAAACATCCTCGAAAAGGCAAAAGATCTTGCCAGATCGGAAGGAGACACCAAGGTAGACACGGATCACCTTCTTATGGCACTCCTTTCCGAAGAAAATTCTCCTCTGGCCAAGCTCTTGGAAAAAAGAGGAATAGAACCTAAAGAGTTTCTAAAAAAGATCCGTGAACATGTAGCGAAGCTTAAAGAACAGATTTCCAAAGCGGTAGATCAGGAAGCAAAACATCTCATAAACCTCAGATCCCAAATTATGCAGGTGAAATCCGACATAGGGGGTGTTCAGGCGGAGCTTCAAAAGATAAGGTCCGCTAAGGCACGTCTTCAGAGGGAAATAGAAACTGCCCGTAGATACGGCGACTACTGGACACTGGAAAGCTTGAGAGTAGAACTGAGCCAGCTCGAAGCTCTGGAAAATAACTACAGGAGGCAGTTAGAAAGCGTAGAAAAGAGTCTCTCCTCTGTTTTTAAGCCCGAAGATGTAAGAGCCTTCTTGGAAAACAAACTCTCTATAGACGGACTTATCAGAAAAGCCATAGAAACATCTCCTCTCTTGGATCAAGTCAAAGAGATAGGTCTTTCTCCCGAAAGGGTGATAGATCTCGTTTCGGAAAAGGTTTTCGGAAAAAAACCGAACTTCGACTACAGTAAACTTCTGGTAGAGGTTTTAGAGAAAGCTCAAAACATAGCTATAGAGGAGGGAGAGTCTCAGGTTCAACCCTCCCACATAGCTACCGCCTTGGTGGAGGCGAAGGATACTATAGGAGGGAGATTAATAAATCAAGTCTTAGGAGGTGAAGAGACCATGAAGGATGTAGGCCAAGAACTGAAAGAGGAAGAAAAGTCCGCGTTAGAGAGGTTTGGTGTAAACCTCACCCAAATGGCCCGCGAGGGGAAACTTGATCCAGTCGTGGGTAGAGAGAAGGAGATAAACCAAGTGGTTGAAGTTCTCCTCAGAAGAACGAAGAATAATCCCGTCCTGGTAGGAGATCCCGGCGTTGGGAAAACAGCTATAGTGGAGGGGTTAGCGCAAAGGATCGTTAACAAGGAGGTTCCTCCTGAGCTTCAGGATAAGGAGATATGGAGCATAGATATGGGAAGTTTGCTCGCGGGATCCAAATACAGGGGAGAGTTCGAGGAAAGGCTGAAGGCTTTACTTAACGAAGTGAAGGAAAAGGGTAATGTGATCCTGTTTATCGATGAGATTCACACAATAGTCGGTGCGGGCAAAGCGGAAGGAGCGGTGGATGCAGGAAACATCATGAAACCCGCCCTCGCGAGAGGTGAGATAAGGGTAATAGGTGCTACCACCGTTGACGAATACAGGAAATACATAGAAAAAGACCCCGCCCTCGAAAGGAGATTCCAGCCCATCTACGTTGAGGAACCCACCGTTGAGGAAGCTCAAGAAATTCTCAAAGGTTTAAGGCCAAAACTCGAACAGCATCATAAAGTAAAGATCTCCGACGAAGCTATAGAATCCGCGGTGAAACTTACAAAGCGCTTTGTAACCTTCAGAAAACTTCCCGACAAGGCTATAGACGCTCTCGATCAGGCTTCCGCAAGAAAAAAGCTCTCCCTCGTAGCGGTTCCACCTGAAATTCAGGAGATAGAAAGGAAGATAAAGAACCTCGATGAAGAAATAATGAAGGCTAACCTGGAAGGAAATTACGAAAAGGAAGCCCAACTTAAAGTTCAGAAAGCTCAGCTTGAAAAGGAAAAGCAGGAGCTTACTCAGAAGCTCGGTAGCGTGGATCTGAAGATAAGGGATTTGAAGCAGAAGATAGAGGAGCTTGATAGAGAAATCTTAAAAACAGCGGAAAGCGGAGATTACGAGAGAGAGGCTCAGTTGAAGATAGAAAAGGTTAACTTGGAGAAAGAACTTAAAGCCCTTGAATCTAAGAAGGCTCAAGAAGTTGTTGTGGGCTGGGACGATGTAGCGCAAGTCGTCTCCGAGTGGACGGGAATACCTGTTACCAAACTCAAAGAAGAGGAAATGGAAAGACTACTGAAACTCGAAGAAGAACTTCACAAAAGGGTGGTAGATCAAGATCACGCGGTAAAAGCTGTTGCGGAAGCGGTAAGAAGGGCAAGAGCGGGCTTAAAAGATCCTAAGCGTCCCATAGCCAGCTTCCTGTTCTTGGGACCCACAGGTGTAGGAAAGACCGAGCTTTCAAAGGCTCTCGCGGAACTTCTCTTCGGAGAAGAGGATGCCCTCATAAGGCTTGATATGTCCGAGTTCAAAGAGGAACACTCGGTAGCAAAACTTATCGGTGCTCCTCCGGGATACGTAGGATACGAAGAAGGAGGAAAGCTCACGGAAGCTGTCCGCAGGAAACCTTACTCGGTTATTCTCCTCGATGAAATAGAGAAGGCTCACCCGAGGGTATTTGATCTCTTCCTTCAGGTGCTTGACGATGGGCGTCTTACCGATTCTCAAGGAAGAACCGTAGACTTTAGAAACACGGTGATAATCATGACATCCAACATAGGATCTCAGTATCTCCTTAACATACCCGTGGACGCCAGTGAGGACGTTGTAGAGAAGGAATTTGAAAAGGCAAAAGAAAAAGTCTTAGAGGAGCTGAAGAACTTCTTCAGACCTGAGTTTTTAAACAGGATAGACGAAGTGATAGTTTTCAAGCCTCTTACAATGAGGGAACTTTCCAAGATCATAGACCTGCTGATAGATTCGGTTAACAAGCGTCTTGCGGAAAGGAACATAAGACTTGAAGTTACCGAAGAAGCCAAAAAAGAACTCGTCAAAAGAGGCTACGATCCCGCTTACGGTGCAAGACCTCTCAAAAGGACTATCCAGCGCTACATAGAAACTCCCTTGGCGGACAAGATCATCAAAGGAGACATAAAGGACGGCATGACGGTGGTCGTAGACTTTAAAAACGGAGAGTTTACCTTTGAGCCTAAAGGGTCATGATAGGTAAGGTTTTTCAAATTTTCCGTGAGCGCGGGGGCCTTCTGAAGGCCCTCGGCCTTTGGGATTGGTTTGAATCCTTGGATGCAAGACAGCAAAAGGCCATAAAGAAGTATTACTCCATCAAAGTTATAAAAAACCTTAACTTCCCTTTCAAAGCCAAGCACTTCGACAGCGGGGAAATAGAAAATCCTCTCTACACTAAAAGAACCTTTCTTGGCACGATAGCTCAAACAGCCTTACTGGAGGGAGATTTAGATACCGCCCAGTGGATATACGAAGAAGCTCTCAAGCTGGAAGGAACACCTTTTGAAGCTCACCTCATACTCAACGATCTTCTCCTTCTTGCTCAAAAGAAAAAGGACTTTCAAAAGATGAAAGAATACTGCGAAAAGGATATAGAGCTTTTTCCCCAATACAAGGAAGAGCTGAGGGAAAGAAACGGAGGGACATTGCCTCAGATAAACACCTTCGAGGTTTACGTATACTTGCTCGAGAGGGAGGGCAAAATAAGGGAAGCTTTGGAGCTTGTAGAATTTATGAAAAGGGAGGGAATAACCTATCCCTACTATGAGGAAGTAAAACAGCGCTTGCTTAGTAAACTTCCCAAAAGCTAACGTAAACTAATTTCCACTATGGATCTCCTCCGTCTGGTCAGGTCTTCCGGCTGAGCCAGTAAACTGGGTCCGGAGGACCTAAAGGCTTTATTAGAAGGTTTAAACTTAGCGGGGGACGATAAGGTAATCGTCCCCGTGGGCGACGACGCGGGAGTCTACCTTTTTGAAGGTAAGGCTACGGTCCACACGGTGGACGTGATAACGCCCGTTTTGAACGATCCTTACCTTTGGGGATCTATAGCCTCCGCTAACGCACTCAGTGACGTCTACGCTATGGGAGGCAAACCCTTATTGGCTCTCGCTATAGTAGGCTTTAACAACTGCGACCTCCCACCTGAAGTCTTAAAGGAAACCCTCAGGGGTGCGGTAGACAAGTTAAAGGAAGCTGAAGCTATCTTGATAGGAGGTCATACGGTGGACGATAAAGAACCCAAATTCGGGCTTGCGGTAATGGGCGTATGTGAGGGTAGGATTCTTACCCAGAAGGGATCCAAGGTAGGGGATCTGATAGCTTTGACAAAACCTATAGGAACAGGTGCACTAATAAAGGGTTTGAAGGAAGGGAAACTTACTCAGGAAGATATAAAAGAAGCGGTTGAAAATATGACTGCGTTGAATGAGAGGGCTTCAAAAGTAGCACTTGGTGTGGAAGCGAATGCCTGCACCGATGTTACCGGCTTTGGCCTTTTGGGGCATCTGTGGAATATATGTTCTAAATCCAATGTGGGAGCGCGGATTTACTTTGAAAAGGTCCCTCACTATCTTATTTCCCTTGAGCTGATAAAAGAAGGTGTATACCCCAAAGGTGCTAAGGAAAATCTTAGCTTTTTGAAAGGCAAGGTAAAATCCGGTGTGGGCGATGTGGAACTTACCCTCCTGGCGGATCCGGTAACTTCCGGTGGACTCCTCTTTACTTTTCCGAAGGAGAAGGAGGGGGAAGTTTTAGAGCTTTCGAGGAAGTTAGATCAAGAGGTTTGGATAATTGGGGAAATAATTGAGGGATCTTTCATAGAGGTTAAGTGATCTCTTCGGGAAACTCCTCCTCTTCGTGTTCTTTGGGAGGCTCCTGACCTTTCGTAAACATCAACACAAAACACATCACGTTCAGTCCCAAGATGAGTCCCCAAGAGGCGAGCATAAACAAGAAAGCGTCTCCGTCCATAGTAATTAGATTTTAAACCTTTAGAAGTTCTTTCGCCTTTTTGAAAACCGAGATCCACTCCTCCCACTTTAGTCTTCCCGTTTGTGTGTTCTGCTTGCTGGGATGGTATGAAGCAAGTAAGGTGTATGGCAATCCTTCTATTTTGTAAACCTTTCCGTGTTTGAACTTGAGACCTTTGGAGGAAGCAGAAGGAAACAATTCCTGCAGGGCTTTTAGGGTTCCGTTAAAGGCTATGTGTCCGAGACAGAGAATAACTTTTAGGTTTTTCAAAAGGGATAGTTCCCTAATCAAATAGGGTCTGCAGTTTTTAATCTCCTCCGCGACGGGCCTGTTTTGGGGAGGAGCACACCTGACTACCGCGGTTATGTAAACTCCGTCGAGGGTAAGCCCGTCGTCTTTAGAAACAGAGTAGGGTTTGTTGGCAAAGCCGGTCTCGTAAAGGGCTTTTGCAAGCCACTGGGCGGAACTGTCACCCGTGAACATTCTTCCGGTCCTGTTTCCCCCGTGAGCTGCGGGAGCAAGCCCAACGATCAGGAGCCTTGCGTTTGTGTCTCCAAAGCCCGGCAGAGGTTTAGACCAGTAATATTGATCTTTAAACCTCCTGACTTTCCTTCGCCCAACCTCCTCTATGTAGCTGATCAGTCGGGGACATCTCCTGCAGGAGATGATCTCCTCTCTGAGTTTTTCCCAGCTCTCCATTAATCGAGTTTTCCGAGATATACAAGCAGAGCGGTTATAGTAGCGGGCGTTATTCCGTCTATGCGGGAAGCTTGACCTACTGTCAGAGGTCTCATCTTCTTTAGCTTTTCCCTCGCTTCGTTGGTAAGACCCGGCACCTTGTCGTAGTCTATGTCTTCGGGAAGTCTTATGTCTTCAAGTTTTTTTAGCTTTTCGTTGAGTTTCCTCTCCCTTTCTATGTAGGGTTCGTATTTGAGCTGGATCTCTACTTCTTCCTTCACGTAGGGGTGATCGGGGATCTCATAGCCGAACTTATCCTTTATGTCCTCTATAGTGTAGTTTGCGGTAAAGAGGGTGGCTACCGTGTAGCTCCTTGTCCCTTCTCCTACAGCTACGGAGACCCTTTCCCGCTTGTAGAATTCCTTCCATCGTTCTATTTCCTCCCTAAGCTCCCTGACGAGCTTTATCTGTTCATCTGTAAGGAGTCCGAGCTTGTGTCCTATCTCCGCAAGGCGCAGGATAGCGTTGTCTTGCCTCAAGTATAGCCTGTATTCGGATCTTGAGGTAAAGAGCCTGTAGGGTTCCATAACACCTTTAGTGGTGAGGTCGTCAATCATCACCCCTATGTAGCTTTCATCCCTTCTCAGATATATAGGTTCCTTTCCGAAGGCTCTGAGGGCCGCGTTTATGCCCGCAACTATCCCCTGACCCGCAGCTTCCTCGTAGCCTGTGGTCCCGTTAAAGTTCCCCGCGTGGAAGAGCCCCCTTATCTTTTTGGTTTCCAAGGTCGGATACAGCTCGGTGGGAGGAACAACGTCGTATTCTATGGCGTAGGCGGGTCTTATGAGTTCTACCTTCTCCAAGCCCGGGATGGACCTATACATCTCCCACTGGATTTCTTCCGGAAGGGAGGTGGAAAGCCCGTTCGGATAGACCTCTACCGTGTCCAAGCCTTCTGGTTCTAAGAAGACAGTGTGTCTGGGTTTGTCGGGAAACTTTACGATCTTGTCCTCAATAGAGGGGCAATACCTCGGACCTATCCCCTTTATGAGACCGCCGTAGAGGGCGGTTCTGTGGAGGTTTTTCCTGATTATCTCGTGGGTCTTTTCGGTGGTGTAGGTTATCCAGCAGTCTACCTGATCCTTTCCCGGCTCAAACCAGTAAGACCCTACGGGTTCCGTCCAGAAGGAAAACTTGGGTGCGGGGTCGTCTCCGGGTGCTCTCTCCAAGACCGAGTAGTCTATAGTCCTTCCGTCCAATCTTGCGGGGGTTCCCGTCTTGAACCTGAGCAGGGGAAAGCCGTGCCTTTTGTAGAACTCCGCTAAGCTCTCCGATCTGGGTTCCCAAGCCCTTCCCGCGGGAAAGGTTTTATCCCCTATGTAAATGAGTCCGTTGAGGAAGGTCCCCGTGGTTACCACCACCGCCTTTACCTTGTATTCAAGTCCGAGCTTTGTCTTTACCGCTACCACTTCGTTTTTGGAGTTCAGGATTATGTCCACTACTTCGTCCTGCTTTATGTAGAGGTTTTCCTGATCTTCGCAAACCTTTTTCATGTATTCCCTGTATCTTTTCTTGTCCGCCTGAGCGCGGGGGGACTGGACCGCTTTGCCTTTGCGGGTGTTTAGCATCTTGAACTGTATGCCCGTCCTGTCTATCGCCTTTCCCATCTCACCGCCGAGGGCATCAATTTCTCTGACCACTATTCCCTTAGCGATCCCTCCTATGGCGGGGTTGCAGGACATCTGCCCTATGTTGTCCGCGTTTAGGGTAAACATAACCGTCTTTGCACCCATCCTCGCGGACGCGAGCGCCGCCTCTATACCCGCATGCCCGCCACCTATCACCGCAACATCAAACTCATCCACCACCATAGCGTTAAATAAGATAATCCCTCCTTGGAAGGAGCAAGATTTATCCTAAAATCTTCCCCATGAGGAGTATGACTGGTTTCGGAAGGGGGGAGGCTCAAGATGAAAATTGGCGGGTGGTAGTTTTTATAAAGTCTGTAAACGGCAAAGGGCTCGATTTCAACCTAAGACTTCCCGCACAGTTCCTGTTTTTGGATCCTGAGCTAAGGAAAAAAGTAAAGGAGAGTTTAAAGAGGGGATCTCTTCAGTGCACCGTAAATGTGGAGTCCAAGGGTTTTTTACCCCCCGTAGATGTGCAGGTTTTGAAGGCTTCTTCTCAAGCACTTAAGGAACTCCTCCGCGGATTAGATCTGAAGGTCAGTGACGATCTTATATTTGAAACCGCTTGGAAGCATGCGGAACGCCTCCAAAAGAGCGAGGAGGAACAAACAATAGCGAATCTCATAAGAACAGCTTTTGAACAGGCTCTCAAAGAACTAATCGAGAGCAGGGAAAGGGAAGGAAAGGCTATAAAGGAAGACCTCCTTGCGAGGGTAGAAAAGATTGAAAAAACTTTAGATCGGATCGAAAGTGAGAAGGAAAGGATAAGGGAAAGGATAAAGGAAAGGATCGTTGAAAAAGCCAAAGAGATCGGCCTTGACGAGAACAGTTTGCTTCCTAAACAGGAGATTCTCTTCCTTCTTGAAAGAATGGATGTGGAAGAAGAGATATCCCGCCTTAAAGAGCATCTGAGAGCCTTTAGAAAACTTCTGTCTTCTGAGGAAGAGGTAGGGAAAAAACTTGAGTTTTTGGCTCAAGAGATGCACAGGGAGATAACTACTCTCGGCAACAAGATACCTGACCTTCATCCCTTCGTAGTAGAAATAAAAGCGGAAGTGGATCGGATAAAACAGCAGTCCGCAAACGTGGAGTAAAAGATGATAAAAGTGGGTCTCACGGGAAACATTTGTTCCGGGAAGTCGACGGTAGCTTCCATCTTCAGGGACTTAGGGGCTTTTGTCTTTGACGCGGACAAGATAATACACCGCTTTTACCAAGAGCGGGGACCCGTTTACGAGAGGGTGGTGGAGGTTTTCGGGAAAGAAATCCTTTCCCAAGATGGAAGTATCGACAGAAAGAAACTCGCCCAAATAGTATTTCGAGACAAACAAAAACTCAAAGCTCTCGAAGAGATAACCCACAAAGCTCTTTACGAAAAACTCGAGGAACTTTTTTCCTCCCTTCCGAACGATGCGGTAGCGGTTGTAGAAGCGAGCCTCATTATCGAAAAAGGAACTTACAAGAACTACGACAAGGTAGTTGTAGTCTACGCTCCTTATGAACTATGTTTGAAGCGCTGTAAGGATAAGGGTTTTTCAGAAGAAGATTTCAAAAGGCGCTGGAGTCTTCAGATGCCACCCGAGGAGAAGGTAAGGTTTGCGGATTTCGTAATAGACAACAGCAGGTCTCTGGAGGAGACAAGAAGGCAGGTTATGGAAATATGGAGTAGGATCAAAAAATGAGGGTTGTGATCACGGGCGAGCCTGGAGTGGGCAAAACCACCTTGGTGAAGAAGATCGTAAAGGACTTAGGAAACAAAGCAATAGGCTTTTGGACCGAGGAAGTGAGAGACCCCAAAACCAAAAAAAGGACGGGTTTTAAGGTTATCACCACGGAGGGAGAAAAAACACTCTTTGCCAGCAAGAGATTTACCTCAAAACATCTCGTCGGATCCTACGGGGTAAACGTTTCCCGTTTTGAAGGTGTTGTCCTTCCTATTTTAGAAAAAGCCCTGAAAGAAAAAGGGAAAGTTATCGTAATAGACGAAGTGGGCAAGATGGAACTGTTTTCGAAAGCTTTCAGGGAAATGGTAAGGCGAATAATCTATACGCCCTCCCTGAGCTTTCTTATAACGATACCTATAAGGGATGTTCATCCCCTCGTGAAGGAAATAAGGAGACTCAACGGGACGATCCTTTTGGAGCTTACAAAAGAAAACAGAGATCTTATGGCTCAAGAGGTGAAGAATCTTTTTGGGATAAACTAAAAGCCATGTTGCTGGTTGCCCTGCTTTTAATGATCAGCCTTTTGACGGGATGGGGAGCACCGCTCAAATACTGCGTTCAGGTGGCAACCGATGAAAGTCTTGACCGCCTGAAAAAACTCTACACGAGGGTAAAAGATCTTCCTGAAGCTCGCATAGAAAAGCGCGGGAAGTTTTTCCTCTTGAGGGTCGGAGCGGAAGAGAGGGCTTCAGATCTGAGAATTATCCTCAGACAGGTGAGGAGATTCTTCCCCGACGCTTACATCAAAAAATGTGAGATAAGAAAGGACGTCGTCGTTTGGCCACCTCAAGGGAAAACCGCGGTAAGAACTCCGAAGCGAACACAGACAGAAGAGGTTAGTCCTCCTCCGGTTATACCCGACACCGAGGTTTTACAGAGGCTCGAAAAAAAAGTAACTGGTCTGAAGGACTTTCTTGTAGATCACCACTCGAAGCTTGCGGAACTCACCTCGGAGGTTAACAAGCTAAAGGAGGAGGTAAAGGAACAAAGGAAGAGTTTAGAAGTTAGGGTCCAAATAGATAAGTTTGCCTACAGCTTCGTTGCGGTAACATTGGGCTTTTTCGTCATAACGTGGATCTTGATAGCACTCCTTTACAAGAAGGTTTCTCAAAACAGTGTTGAAAACGCAAATCTTTTAAGGGATCTGGTAACCGCTCTTAAGGTTCTCAACCTCCTTTCCAAGGGATACACGGTAAAGATAGAGAGAGGAAGGATCATGGTCTACGACCCGGATAAGGACAGCTGGAGGGAAGCGGATTGAAGGTATTCTTAATGGGTTCCGATCAGAGGGTAGTTAGGTGTGCGAGGGTATCTTTCGGAAAGGATCATAAGGTGGACCCTCTCAGGGATAAAAAGCTGATAAGGTATCTTTTCAAACACAGGCACGCTTCTCCTTTCGAGCACAACATAATTGCCTTTGAGGGAAGTAAAAAAGACTGGCTTGACATAATCTCGCAGATAGAAAACCCCTCCGTTCAGGTCTACTACTCGGGAGGTTACATATGGGTTAACCTGAGGAACTTCATAAACGCCCACGAGGTTATGCCCGATTCCTTGAAGGATAAAATCAAGGAAGCTTTTCCTACCGTTTGGGAGGTGTTTTCCCGAAACGGAGATTTGAGTGACGAAGAGCTTGAAAACCTACCCTACACGCGGGACAAAGTTTTCTTAGAGGAGAAAATAGAGACCTCCGCAGGGTGGGTAGGTCTTGTGGACAAGCTGGA
>WFYK01000206.1 GCA_015490105.1 Aquificaceae bacterium
AGGTGGATTCTCACACCCCGTCTTCCTACCACATCGGTTTTAGGACACATGTTTGTTGTAGCGACCCTTTCTTACCTTCTCTCTCTTAAGATAGGTGCTTGTGAAAGGAGGAAGTTTTTAAACTTCTTCTGCGGTCTCTTTCACGACCTTCCAGAGGTAACCACAAGGGACATAATAGCTCCAATAAAGGATTACGCAAACATAAAGGATGTTATAAAGGAATATGAAAGGGAACAGGTAGAAGACCTGATTTTACCTCTGCTTCCGCCCTACTTAAAAAAAGAATTTGCTTACATACTCGGCTTTATAGAGGGGATCTCCTCTGAGTTTAGCAACAGGATTGTAGAAAGCGGGTCTCCGAAGGAGGTAAAAGACCTCGATAAATACAACAAGGAAGAATTTTGGCCCTTAGACGGTTTTTTAGTAAAAGGTTGCGATGTGATCGGAGCATACGTAGAGGCAAGGCTCTCCAAGTATCACGGACTAAGATCAAGACACATAGAGGAGGGTATTAAAAAAACCAAGAGATCTTTGAAGGAAAAAA
This sequence comes from Aquificaceae bacterium, assembly GCA_015490105.1. GTDB lineage: Bacteria > Aquificota > Aquificia > Aquificales > Aquificaceae > Hydrogenivirga. The sequence continues at coordinate 545 of WFYK01000206.1, forward strand.
AGTATTTGAGTATAGACTTCGTTAAGATAGCTGAGAATGTCGATAAGCTACTTTCGTAAGTTCTACAGTGTGGCACTATAATTTCAGAGCGTGGGAAGATCGAGGCTAAAGATAAATGCGGAAGCTATAAAAGAGAACGTAAGGAAAATCTATGAGTTTACGGGCAAAAAGATAATAGCGGTAGTCAAGTCAAACGCCTACGGGGTGGGGATCGAGTTTGTAGTTCCCTTACTCGAACCTCTTGAGGAGATAGACGCCTTTGCGGTAGCTTGCGTGGAGGAAGGTATAGAGCTCAGAAAGATCGGTGTGAGAAAGGAAATACTTATCCTCGGCGGTGTTTTAAAAGGAGAAGTTAAGGCGTTGAAAGAGTTCCATCTGACGCCGGTAGTTTCCGACCCCGAACATCTAAAGGTTTTGGAAGACGAAAACATACCCTTCCACATAAATGTGGATACGGGGATGGGTAGGCTCGGTTTTCTGGAAGATATTCCCAAAGATCCGAGGGTTAAAGGTTTAATGACTCACCTCTCTTCCCCTGCGGACAGGGAGTTTTCTATGAGGCAGTTGAGAAAATTTGAAGGTTTTCTGAAGAAATTTATAGGTAACTCCCGTATGAGTATACACGTAGAGAGCTCCGCCGGGCTTATATACAAAGTTCCTTTTGCTACTCACGTGAGGGTAGGTCTCGCCATTTACGGAGAAAAACCCTTGAAGGAGTATCCTGTGGATATAAAACCTGCCCTTTCCTTCGAAGCCCAAGTTATATCGGTAAAGCGCCTCCCGAAGGGACATCCTGTATCTTACGGGAGAACCTTCGTAGCTCAAAGGGATATCAGAACCGCGGTGATCGCGGTTGGATACGCGGACGGCCTCATGAAGACGCTTTCCAACAGAGGATACCTGCTTTTTAAGAACAAAAAACTCCCCATACTCGGTGCGGTTACTATGGATATGACTGTAGTCCAAGTGGACGGCGTAAATATAAAGGTGGGAGATTGGGTAGAGATCGTTAACCCGAAAAGAACCTTTGTAGACCTTGCAAGGGATGCGGGAACGATACCTTACGAGGTGATGTGTAATCTGTCCCCCCGTGTGGAAAGGGTCATTATTTGAAGCTCAAGATCCACTCAGCAAGTTTGCGGGCTTCTTCTTTGGTTACCGCTTGCGGCGCCATCGGTATACTTCCCCACTTCCCCATACTGCCTTTAGTTATGCTCTTTACAAGCTCCTCAACCGCGTTCTCCTTTCCCGCATACTTCTTAGCCACATCTCTGTAAGCTGGTCCCACCTTCCTTCTGTCTATATCGTGGCAGGCAAAACAGCCCTTGCTGTCCGCAAGTTTGTAAATTGGATCAAGTTCAGCTTGTTCTTGAACTTTCTTAGGTGCTTCCTCAGTTTTTTCTTTTTTAGCCTGCTGACCTTCACAGGAAAAGATGAACACTAAAGAAAGCAGGGGAAGGAACTTTTTCATGGTTAAACCTCCCGCAGTTTTTTCTTGAGGAATTCAAGGGCTTCCGGTATAGCGTCCGCTTTAGTTCCTCCCCCTTGAGCCATGTCAGGCCTGCCTCCTCCACCACCGCCGAGGATCTTACCCACCTCTTTTATAAGTTCTCCTACGTTTATACGTTGAGACAGATCCTTGGATACAGCGATCACCGTAGAGAGTCTTTCCCCGTTTTTGGAAACGAGGAAAACGAGAGCTTTTTTATTTTTTTGTCTTAGCATATCCGCGGTATCTCTGAGATCCTCCGCGGGAACCTTCTCCGCAACATACCAAACCAGATCTAAATCTCCTACCGTCTCCTTACTTGCTTTTGAAAGTATCTGATCCTTGAGAATGGATTTCCTAAGGTCTGAAAGTTCCTTTTCCTTTTGCTTTAGTTCCTCCTTAAGGGTTTTAAGTTTTTGAAGGATTTCCTCTTTCTTTGCGTTGAGTTCCTTGGATACCTTATCTAAGATAACCTTATCCTGAAAAGCTTCTTCAACCGCCCATCTTCCTGTTTTGGCAACTATCCTTCTCACCCCGGCACCTACGGAGCTTTCCGACACTATTTTGAAGTAGCCTATGTCTCCTGTCCTTTTCACGTGTGTTCCACCGCAGAGCTCCCTCGAAAAGTCGCCTGCGGAAATTACCCTGACCCTATCGCCGTATTTCTCTTCAAAGATGGCTATGGCACCGCTTCTTATAGCTTCGCTGTAGGCCATCTCCTTTACACTGACCTCCAAGTTTTCCCTTATTTTCTCGTTAACGAGGTTCTCTATCCTCTTTATATCTTCCTCCGACAGAGGCTCAAAATGGGTAAAGTCAAACCTAAGATACTTATCAGCAACTAAGGATCCCGCCTGTCTTACGTGCTCCCCCAGTAGGCTTCTCAAAGCGGAATGAAGCAGGTGTGTTGCTGTGTGATTCCTCATTATGTCCTTTCTCCTTTCCTTATCTACCCTTGCAAAAACCCTGTCTCCGACCTTTATGGTTCCCTTGATTACTTTTCCCTTGTGAACAATTACGCCTTCCACTGGTCTTTGGGTATCTTCTACCTTGAAGAGGGCGGTGCTCGACTCGATGATCCCCGTATCCCCTACCTGTCCTCCGCCTTCAGGATAAAAGGGTGTCTCTTCAAGGATCACTTCCGCTTCTTGACCTTCGGAAGCTTCAGCCTTTATCTGATCATCTACGACCACCGCGGTTATTTGAGTCTCTTTCTCCAAGTGATCGTATCCGACAAAATGCGAGGTTTTACCGAGATCTTTTAGATGGGTGTATACGGGTTTTACTTCTTTAGCCTCCACTTTAAAGTGCTTTCTGGCCCTCTCCCTTTGCTTTTCCATTTCACTTCTGAAACCTTCAAGATCTATGCCCAGCCCCTTTTCCTTGGCTACCTCTTCTACCAGATCTAAGGGAAACCCGTAGGTGTCGTAAGCTTTGAATACTTCCTCTCCCGTGAGGTTTTTCCTACCTTCTTCAACCGCTTTTTGTATCATCTCTTCGAGGGCTTCCATACCTGCTTTTAGGGTTCTTAAGAACCTTTCTTCTTCGCTCTTGACAACGCCCTTTACAAAACTTGCGTTCATTGAAAGCTCCGGATAAGCGGGTTTCATAATTTCCACTACTTTGTCCACACCCTGATTTAAGAAAGGCTTTTGAATCCCTATCTTGTATCCGAACCTTAAAGCTCTTCTTAGGATCCTTCTGATAACGTATCCCCTACCTTCGTTTGAAGGAAGAACCCCGTCGGATATGGCAAAGGTAAGAGCTCTGAGATGATCCGCAATTACCCTTAGGGCTACGTCCGACTCCTCTTTTTGCCCATACTTTACACCTGAGATCTCCTCTCCGAACTCTATGAGCGGATATATAACGTCTATCTCATAGTTTGTCTTTTTACCCTGAAGGACGCTTGCTATTCTCTCAAGACCCATCCCCGTGTCGATGTTCGGCTTCGGGAGGGGACTCAGATTTCCCTTTTCATCCCTATTGAACTGCATAAACACGAGGTTCCATATTTCTAAATACCTTTCGTCCCCTTCGTATTCCTCACCCCTGTCCACGTATATTTCCGAGGAAGGACCGCAAGGGCCTGTATCACCCATCTGCCAGAAATTATCTTCTTCTCCGAGACGCCATATCCTATTTTCCGGAATTCCTATCTTTTCGTTCCATATCCTGAACGCCTCTTCATCATCCCTATAGACGGAAACAAAAAGCCTGTCTTCCGGAAGCTTTAGATACTGAGTTACAAACTCCCAGGCGAACTCTATAGCTTTTTCCTTAAAGTAGTCTCCGAAGGAGAAGTTTCCGAGCATTTCAAAGAAGGTGTGATGGCGCGAAGTGTATCCTACCTGTTCAAGATCGTTGTGCTTGCCCGAAACCCTAAGGCACTTTTGACAGGAAACTGCCCTCGTGTAGGGCCTCTTCTCAAGGCCGAGGAAAACGTTCTTGAAGGGAACCATACCCGCGTTTACGAAAAGCAGGGTAGGATCGCTTTCAGGAACGAGGGGTGCACTTTTTACCCTCGTGTGCCCTTTCTTTTCAAAAAAACTCAGAAACAACTCCCTAATCTCGTGAGTAGATAGACTCATAGCAATAACATTATCATACAGCCATGCTGATAATTAAATCCTCCCCCGAGGAGTTCGTAGTAAGGGAAGTGGCAAAACTACAACTTCAAAGTGAAGGCCCCTACGCTTACTTTCTTTTGAAAAAGAAAAACCTGACAACGCAGGAAGCTGTAGAAAAACTTGCAAAGGCTCTAAAAATCCATCCTTCAAGAATAGGCATAGCAGGTCTAAAGGACAAGGTATCCGTGAGTTACCAGCACGTCTCTGTAAAAGGTTTAAAGAGCCCTAAAGATTTAAAAGGCGAAGGCTGGGAAGCGAAGTTTTTAGGCTTTGGAAATGATCCCGTTGTAGCGGGTTCTCTTGAAGGGAACGAGTTTGAGGTGATCGTTAGGGGAATTACGAAAAGGCACCTTGCTATTTTGGAAAGGTCACAGGAGTGGGTCAGAAGTTTGGGTTTTGAAAACTATTTCGGGAAGCAACGCTTTGGGTCCGTAAAGCACTCGGGTGAGTTTATTACTCCTTTTCTCTTGAGAGAAGACTTTGAAGGTGCCTTAAAAAGCTACCTTACTTCCGTTGCTGACAAAAGACTCAGGAAAAGACTCTTAAGCCTTTGGGGAAATTGGAAAGCTTTTCTAAAAGCTATGCCTGAAGGTGGTGTTCACGAAAGGAACGTAGTAAAAGCCTTGGCAAGCGGTAAATCTTTCAAGGAAGCTTTTAACGCTCTTCCGAGAAGAATAAGGCTTATCCTGATATTTGCCTACCAGAGCTATCTTTGGAATACTTTTCTAAGTAGGTTCGTTATGAGATACCTACCTCACGTGAGGGTCCCCTTCCTGAGATGGTCCTTGGCCTTTTCCACCGAGGTAAATCCCAAAATTGTGGAGGAAATAAAAGATTTAGAGATTCCGTACCTCGGCATGGAGTACAGTGCTCCTACCAAGGTAAAGCTTATAATCCAAGAGGTCCTTAGAGAGGAAGGGCTAAGGGAAAAGGATCTCAAAAAGGAAGTGGGCGGTCTTTCCCTTTTTACAGACGGTATAAGAAGGGCCTTCGTTAAGGTAGAGGATCTGGAGATAGAAAAACTGAGCGGTAGATCTCTGAAACTTAAATTCTTCCTACCAGCGGGAAGCTACGCGACTATTTTTTTAAGTAAACTTTTCTTGGAAGAAGTGATGGAGAGAAGGTTATGAAATCTCTTATCTTTTTAGTTATCCTTATCTCTACCATGCAGGTTCTCTTGGCCCAAGATCTTATAATCAGAGACTTTCCGAACGGAACTAAGCTCATAGTAAAGCCTAGGGATGATACCTCAGCGGTGGCTGTCCACGTTTGGTTCAGGGTAGGATCCGCCTATGAGAAATACGACGAAAAGGGTATGGCCCACTTCTTGGAACACATGCTCTTTAACGGAACCGAGAAATACCCTTACGGTGAAGTTGACAAGATAATAGAGAGTTTGGGAGGAAATATAAACGCCGGAACTTCCAAGGAATACACCTTCTACTACGTGGAGATAGCAAGCCCATACTGGAAGGAAGCGTTGGACGTTCTCTACCAGATAACTATGAAGCCCACCCTTGATGAAAGTATGATGGAAAAAGAAAAGGAAATTGTTATAGAGGAGCTAAGAAGGGGCAAGGACAACCCTTCTATGGTTCTTTGGGAAACCTTTGAAAAAACAGCTTACAAAGTATCACCTTTTAGATTCCCAATAATAGGTTTTGAGGAAACTATAAGGAAGTTTACAAGGGATCAGCTCGTAGAGTTTTACAAAAACTTCTATCAGCCAAGGAATATGGCCGTCATAGTAGTAGGAAACGTAAACCCAGATGAAGTGATAAGGGAAGTAGAGAATACCTTTGCTAAGGAACCCTCGAGACCCGTTCCAAAGGTTCAGATACCATCCGAACCGGAACCCAAAAAAAGTAGGTTTGTAAAGATAGAAGACCCTCGTTTAGAAAAGGCTTATTGGATAATAGGATGGAGAGCTCCTGCCGTCGGAAAAACCGACTACTACGGGCTTGTAGTCTTGGATGAGATACTAGGCGGAGGAAGGACATCCGTTTTTTACCGCGAGCTCAAAGAAAAGGGACTGGTATATTCCGTATCCACTGGAGATATGGGAAAGTCAAAGGACAATTACTTTGTAGTTATAGCTACATTTGATCCCAAAAACTACGAGAAGGTAAAAAGCGAAGTCCTCAGGTTGATGAGACAAACATACGAGAACTTAAGCCAAGATACTGTTGATTTTGCAAAGAGAAAAATTCTGGGTTCTAAGCTCTTTGAGGAAGAAAGGCCTCAAGGGGAAGCATACGACATAGGTTACTCATACACTGTAGTAAGAGACCTCGACTTCTACAGATACTTCTACAAGAATGTAGAAAAGGTGAGACCTGTTGACATTTGGAGGGTCTACGAGAGGTATCTAAGTAAGGATAACTACGTTGAAGTTCTTATGGTTCCGGGAGGAGAAAAGGATGAAAAGTAAAATTGTTTTGATCTTGGTTGCCTTAAGCCTTTTTACCAGCGGATGCGTCCTTCTTGTTGGAGGTGCGGGAGCTGCTGGAGGTTACTATTTAGGTAAAGAAGGATACAAGGTAAAAGTAGAAAAGGAGGGAAGGAAGGATGAAAACAAAGAAAGGAAAGAAAAGTAACTGGAAAATCTTAGCGGTAGCTTTAGCTCTGCCACTAATTACTTCCTGCACGGAGGTGGCCCTATTTACTGCAGGAGCTGTAGGCGGAGGTGCCCTCGGATACTACCTCGGAAAGGAAGGCTTTAGCGTGAAGATAGAAAAGCAAAAGGAAAAGGACGGTAATGAAAAAAGGTAATGTCGTTTTACTCTTGATGTTTATACTTTCACTACTTTCCATATCCGGAGGAAAGGTGGTGGAGAAAGAGTTAAAAAACGGTTCTAAGATAATAATCGAACAAACTAAGGGAGAAGGGATAGTTGCGGGAATTTTGTTCCTCAAGGGAGGTCAACACGGAGAAAAATTGAAAGGGGAAACGAATCTGCTCTTTACCCTTCTCCTAAAGGGTTCAAAAAGGTTTCCAACCTCTTATGAAGTGTCCTTGCCTTTTGAGAAATACGGTGGGCAGATATACGCTTCTTCGGGTGAAGATTTTTCGGAGATAGGCTTTACAACGACTGTTGAGGGATTGAAAGAAGCCTTTGAAGTTTTGAAAGACATACTATCCAATCCACTTTTTAAGGAAGAGGATTTGGAAAGGGAAAAAAGGAACACTATAGTAGCCATAAGATCAAAAAGAGAAAGGGGCTTTAGCTTCGCAATGGAACACTTGAGAAAGCTCACTTACAAAGGTAGTCCGTATGAAATCTCCCCTTCAGGCTTAGAAGAAGACATAAGCAAGGTAAAAAGGGAAGATCTCATAAGGCGCATGAAAGAAGTCATAGTTGGAGGGAACGCGGTTTTAGTTCTTGTGGGCGACTTCAAAAAAGAAGATGTATTGCCATTAGCGGAAGAACTATTGACTTCCCTTCCAGAAGGGAACATAGAACTATTTTCTTCAAGGGACGTGCCAAAAGAAGATAAGGTCGTAAAGGTAAAAAGGGAAGGGACTCAAGCTACGGTCCTTTGTGCTTTCGGAGCACCCCCTAAAGATTCCGATGAATATTATGCCTTTAAGGTTTTTACCAGTTTATTAGGTGACGGTATGACTTCATTGCTTTTTAAGGAACTCAGGGAGAGAAAAGGCTACGCTTACGCTACCTTTGCTTTTTATCCTACGCGATACGCCATGCCTCGCTTATTTGCGTATGTGGGAACTTCACCGGAAAAAAGTGAAAGTGCCTTAGCGGATTTAATAGATATAGTTAAGAATCCTAACTTCTCAGAAGAGGATATAAAAATAGCAAAGAATAAGATAGTTGGAGACTTTCTCCTTGACCACCAAACGAGATTGCGCAGGGCGTGGTATCTTGGCTTTTACGAAGTGATGGGGCTCGGTTGGGAGACTGATAAAAAGTATACAGAAAGGATAATGGGAGTTTCAGAAAAGGAGATAAAGGGTGTGATAGAAAGATACATAAAAAACCATCACTGCGTAGTAGTGGAACCTTAAGAGGATAAGTATTTATCAAAAACCGGCTTTAATCTGTCGTAGGTGGTTCCAAGATCTTGAGATATTACCTTTGTTTTCGCTATAACAGGCATAAAGTTAGTGTCTCCGTTCCAACGAGGAACTACATGCATGTGGATGTGGGTCTCAAGGCCGGCGCCTGCGGTTCGTCCGAGGTTATAACCAACGTTAAATCCATGGGGTTTTAGAACTTCACTTAAGACTTTAAGCGATATTTTCAAAAGACGGTTCATATCAGTAAGGGTCTCCTCGTCAAGCTTTTCAAAGTCCGCTACGTGTTCTATCGGAACTATCATTAAGTGTCCGGTGTTATAGGGATACTTGTTCATAACTACAAAGCTCCTTTTTGAAGAGCAGAGAACTAAGACTTCCTTCCAACGGGAAGTATCCTGCTTTATAGCTTCACAGAGAAAACACCCTTCGATCTTGTCTACATTTTCCACATAGGAACTTCGCCACGGTGCCCAGAGTATGTCCATAGTAGTGCTTACACCTCGCTAATGTCGTCCCTCTCTATCTGTATATCTTCTGTGAGTATAGGTTCAAAGCCGTAAGAGGGCATAAAGGTTCCCTCTTCCTTTTCTATCTCTTCCGCACATTTAGCACAGTATCTTGTCCAAGGAACCGCGCACAGCCTTTCAAAGGGTATATCTTCACCACAGCTCTCACATATGCCGTAGGTTCCCGCTTCGATTTTCTTCAATGAGTAGTCTATCTCCTGGAGGTTCTTTATCTCTATCTGGGAGAGGTTATCAAGAAGTTCTTCCGTATAGCTGACCTGCCCTATGTCTTCTATGTCTCCGGGTTCCTTTGACTCCTCTTCGAGTCTCTTCTGGGTTTCTTCCTTGGCCCTGTATCTTTCTAAGATTTTTGCCTTAGCTTCCAGAAGCCTCTTCTTGCACTCTTCAAGCTCTTTCTTCTCCATGGCTTCCTCCCTGCACAAAATTTTTATATGGCTTAGAAAGGTATAATATTATGCCATCAATGAAAAAACTGA
>WFYK01000207.1 GCA_015490105.1 Aquificaceae bacterium
CTGTTTACAGCGTCGGTAGGGTCAAGCTGAGGAATGTTGAAGTTGCGCGGAGAGTAGGAGTATACCCCCTCTATGACCGTATCCAAATCCAAGGAACCGAAACGGAAGCGATTGAAGATAGGCACCCTGTCTTCTAATTTGAAAGTTCCTACAAAGTTGTCGTAGTCTTGCTCCTGAGAAGCGTAGAAGTTGCTGATGAGTTTAAGGCTGAACAAGTTGTTAAAGCCGAAAGGGGTAGAGTGATAGAAGATCTCTGGAATAAAGGAAAAACGCCTGACGGAGGTTTCCTCCTTAGAGAGGAAGTTTGTAAAAGAGGAGGTCAAAGAAACCTGAAAGGGACCTGAGGTGAAGGGTTTTACATATATGAGTCCTTCCGGAAGCAAGTTCAAGGATCTGTCGTTGTTAGGGGAAGTAGTGTCGTAGAAACTCCTCAGAGTCAGGTAAAGGTAGGTCCTTTTAGTTGCTTTGGAATAGCTCAGGTAAGAGAGAGTGTAAGGCATGGTTCTCAGGTTTTGGGAAAAGTAAACGTCCTCCAAGAAGTATGGGTCGGATATGAGGTCAAGGCCCGCTTTGAAGTTACCGAGCCTTAAGGATAGCTCGGCCCTGTAGCGGTTTTCCCTGAAGGTAGAGAAGGGTCTTCCCTTCCACCATTCGCCCGCGGGAACAGGTTCCTTGTAAAAAGAGATCCTCGAAAAGATCCTATCTTCGTAAGACAGAGCCTGCCTGTATTCTACCGAAACCCCTTTAGCCTGTTTGTCTCTGAAGTCTAAGGTGAAGGTCGCGTCCTTGTCACGGGATATTGCCCAAAAGAAAGGCTGAATGAATATAAGATTGTTATAGGAGTTACTACCGATCATGGGAGGCAAGAAGCCGCTCCTTCTGTTGCCCACGGGAAAAACACTTATAGGACTGTAGAAGATAGGAACATCGAAAAGCTTGAGACGGTTCCGGTAGGTGGTGACGTAGCCCTCGGTTATCTTTGCCTTTCGAAAGCAGACCTTAAGCTCCTTGTCCGAAGGGGGACAGGTTGTAACCTCTCCTTCTTCTACTTTAAAGACCTTTTCCGATATGCGCTCTATCCTTTTTGCACCGAAGTAAAACTCCCTGAACCTTCCGTGGGCATCCAAAAACACACCCCTGTTTTCGTTAAAGTTCACGTAAGCGTAGCTACCAAAAACCTCAAAGCTTCCGTCCTCTTTCCAGACCTCCACGTTTCCGAAAGCAAAAAGGTCACCGGTGATCTCCAAATAGTAGACCTCGTCAGCTCTAAACAGGAAACCTTTGAATCTAACCTCCACTTCCCCTTCCGCTATCCAGAGGAAGTCCCCTACCCTCTTGAGAGATTTAGCGCTAAAGGTTGAAGAAAATCCAACCGCAATCAGGAGTGTAAGAACTATCAGGATCGGGATCACGCTTATCTATTTTCGCTTATACCAAAGATCTTCAGGGAGAGGAATAACCTTTTCCCCTTCCTTGAACATCAAAAATACCTCACGGAGAATCTTTTCCCTATAGTATTTGGGGTCGCTTTCGACCTTAGAGAGAATCTCTTTTAGTTCTTTATTCCTTTTTTCCTCTATTCGGATCAGATCCTCGAGTCTTGAAGAGGCAAGCTTCAGACTTACTACCCTGAAGACGTTAAGATCGGAGAAAAAGAAGTTAACCAAAGTATTTATCAACGCTAAGAGAAAGAAGGCTAAAGCTATAAGGTTAATCAGCCTTAAATCTTGCAAATTCCTGCGCTCCCCAAAACTTAGCCCCGTCACCTAAGAATTCTTCTATTCTCAAAAGCTCGTTATACTTAGCGGTCCTGTCTGATCTCGAAGCGGATCCGGTCTTTATCTGACCTGAGTTTAAAGCTACGGAAAGATGAGCTATGAAGGTGTCTTCTGTCTCACCGGATCGGTGGGAGACTATGGAAGTGTAGCCGGACTCCTTGGCCAGCATAACCGTGTCCATAGTTTCCGTTAAAGTTCCTATTTGGTTGAGTTTTATCAGGATCGAGTTGGCAACGCCTTCCTCTATTCCCTTTTTCAAGATCTTGGGGTTTGTAGTGAAAAGGTCATCCCCTACAAGCTGGACTTTACCCCCTAAAACCTTAGTTAGCTCCTTCCAACCTTCCCAGTCGTTTTCGGAAAGGGGATCTTCGATGGAAACTATGGGATACTTTTCTATAAGGTCCTCGTAAAAGCGTATCATGTCTTCCCAAGAGAGTTCTTTACCTTCCAAGTTGTAAAGACCGTTCTCCTCGAGTTCTGAAGATGCAACGTCTAAGGCCAAAAGAACGTCCTCTCCCGGCTTGTAACCCGATCTTTCTATAGCGGTAAGCAAGGTGTCGAGAGCCTCTTGAGATGACCCGAGGTTGGGAGCAAAACCGCCTTCGTCTCCCACGTTCGTGGAGTGCCCCTTCTCTTTTAAGACCTTCCTTAACGTGTGAAACACTTCTACGCCCGCTCTTAAAGCTTCCCTGAAAGAC
>WFYK01000208.1 GCA_015490105.1 Aquificaceae bacterium
GGATCTTCAAGAAGCGGTTGAAAAAATAGAAAAAGCGGTCAGAGGTCTTTAATGCGCAAAACCTTCCTCTACGGTGCGGTTCTGCTTTTGCTGATTTTAGGAGGTAGTGTTGCCTACATAGGCTACAGGAGCTTCTCTAAAGAAACACTGTCGGTTCTGGCGAGCCTTAAGAAGCCTTACCTTGCGGTTGCCCTAATATTGGTCTTTATCTACCACACCTTAGATAACCTGCGTCTATTCGTTCTTTCTCGTGCGGTGAATCTGAAGTATTCCTTCTTTTACGGATATCTAACCTCTTTCGTCAACACCTTTGGAGCTACGGTGACACCCGCACATGTCGGAGGTGAGCTTACCGCAGTTTACATGCTGATGCGAAAAAAAGCACCTGTGCATAAAGTCATGAGCATTGTCACTATGAAAACCCTATCGGGAATGGCCTTTTTTATCCTTGCACTTCCGCTTTTGCTTTATCGTCTTGCCGTAAATCCTGAAGAAGTTATCGTAGCCTTGGAGCTTTTGGCTGTAGCTTTTTTAGTATTCGGTGCAATTTACATGGTAGGAAATTTCGCATTCAAAAGAAACATGGAGAAGCCCTCTTTTAAAAAGATCAAGGATACACTCAGGAAATATGTCTACTACCTGAAAATTTACAGTTACAAGCGAAAGAGTTATCTGTTTGTCTCGATCCTCTCCAGTGTAGGTCTCTATATCTCTTTCTTAGCAATAGCGCCGGTTGTAGCCAAGGCTTTCGGCAAAGAGGAGGGCTTGTGGGATATGTTCCTGGCCCAGATAGGGCTTCTCTATGCAATTTTTGCAAGTCCGACTCCCGGGGGAAGCGGTGTGGGGGAGGTAGGAGGTGTTGCGGTCTTTGCCGGGTTTTTTCACCCTTTCGAAGTGGGAGCTTTTGTGATCATATGGAGGTTGATAAGCCAGTATTTAAGCGCTTTGGTAGGAGGGATCATCTTGTTCGTGTGTATACTCAAAGACCTCAGATCTTAAAAACTCCTCTCTATGGCTACCTCTCCTCACATACCTACTCTCATAAGGTGAACGGGACCCTCAGTTATCTTTACTCTAACCTCTATCCTCTGGGCAACCTTTGTAAATTCCCCCGCGGTTATGTCTCTGGGAATGAGGGCAAATTTAGAAGCTGCGGCGGGACTTATGCTTTCAACAACGCCTTCAAACTTTTCTTTCGGGAACGCGTCTATCTTTATCTTTACCCTGTTTCCTTCATTAACGCCTTTGAGCTTTGTCTCTTCCAAAAGGACCAAAATGTATAGGTCCTTCGGATCGTATAAGGCGTATATGAATTGACCGGGTCTTACCACCTCCCCTTCCTTTACGTATCTTTTAGCAACCACACCCTCTACGGGACTTCTGAGCAGGGTTTTTGCTAAAAGAACATTCAGCTCCTCGAATTTAGCTTCAAGACTTTTCCTTCCTTTCTTCAAGGCTTCTATCTTTAGATCCAATTCCCTCAGTCCTTTTTCTTTTACCTCAATCGCTTTTTTTCGATCTTCTAAAGCCTCAGCTTGCTTTTCAAGGGCGTCTATCTGTGAAAGAACCTCCTTTAGGGAGGTCTCCAGTTCCTCCACGCGCGTTAAAGGGATCACGCCCTTGGCATGGAGACGCCTGAAGCGTTCCAGATCCTTCCTTAGTTTTCCAGCCCTAACCTCTAAGGACCCTATCTTCTCCTCTAAGGCCTCTTTCTCAGATCTAATAGCGTCCCTTTGAACCCTTAGCTCCTCTCGGAGAGTTTCCCTTTTTACTTTTAGAGCTTCTATTTCTTTATCCATCCTTTCCAATGACGCTTTGAGTGATGCTAATTTCAGCTTTAGATCCCTGTCGTCTAACTTGGCCAAGGGATCTCCCTTTCGGACCAACTCCCCTTCTTCTTTGTATAAAACCTCTACCCTACCTCCCACTTTATCGAAAGCCACTCTAACAAAACTATCACTCTCCACAAATACAGCGTTGCTAACCGCATGGCTGATACGAAAGGAAACCCACTTGTATGCCCAGAAACCCAAAATCAGTAGAACGAGAATTAGAGCCCCCGTGCCGAGTAGCTTTTTCATTTGTAGCTTAATTAAAGCTTAACAAAACTTGTGCTAAAAGAAATAAGTATGAAGAAGAGAGTTCTCTTTATCTGCACCCACAACTCCGCACGATCCCAGATGGCGGAAGGAATTTTGAACCACCTGTTCGGTGACAGATACCAAGCCTTCAGCGCCGGGACAAAACCCTCGGGTGTGAACCCATTTGCAATTGAGGTCATGAAAGAGATAGGAATAGACATATCTCACCACAGGTCAAAGAGCCTTGAAGAGTTTGAAGGGGAGGAGTTTGACTACGTGGTGACCGTCTGCGACAGTGCAAAAGAGGAGTGTCCCTACTTTGCGGGCGGGAGAAAGCACATACATAAA
>WFYK01000209.1 GCA_015490105.1 Aquificaceae bacterium
AAGAGATAGCACCCGACATAATACTCGACTACGCAGAGGACGGCAGAGTAGTCAGTATAGAAGTGCTCCACGCCAGCAAACACGCTGAAGAAGTGAAAGACTTGGATAAGCTCGTTGGTGTTGACAGGTAGGAGCGAAGCACATGGAGAAGCTTGAGTTTTTGAGGGTGGAGGATTAGCTGGAGTTATTTGCTGTATTACCGAAAGAGCAGACTTTATGTAAACTATTGTTGTAGCTATGAGCAGGGCCGGTGGGCGCCAATATCTATATGTCAGGTACGGAGTTGAGTCTCATAAGATAGATGCGAACGTCTTACTTGTGTCTCTACTACACCAGTTGAAAATTATCCAAGAAGTCAACAAAGAGTTAGGCGAGGAATACCATCTCAAGCTGAATATAGAAGCGTTTAAAGAAAATAGTTTTGACGTCTCCCTTGAGGTGCTGGGCATACTGCCGACAATAGCATCAACTTTTGGTATAGGGGATGTTGCAGATTACCTATCCAAGGTGATTCGTGTATTCGGAGACCTATTAAATATACAAAAACACCTTAACGGTGAAGAACCAAAAGCTATAACAACCGAGAACAATGGAATGATAAACATAGAGAATAATCACGGGAATGTGATCGTGGTACACCCAGAAGCCTTCAAGCTGTATAAAGAAAATCTAACTGTCAATGAATCTATGCAGGAGGCCTTTGAGGTAGTTCAGGAAGCCGATGACATAGAGTTTTTCGAAATAAGGCACAAGGGCGAAGGTATATTTAGAGCGAGTAAGCAGGAAATATCAAATATGACTGCAGACAACCCACTACTTGGGAAAACAGGGCAAACAAATCTGAAGGATGAATTTGATGTTGAACTTATAGTTATAAAACCTATTCTCGATTACAACAAGAACAGGAAATGGGAATTTTTGTACAACGGGTTCAAGATATCTGCGCTTATAAAAGACGAGAAGTTCTTCGAAGACTTGGTTGCAGGCCGCTTTAGATTTGGGTTCGGCGACAGGCTTATAGCGGATATGCAGATAGAGCAAAGATATAATGAAGCTCTCAGGGTCTGGGAAAACACAGGCAAGTATTACATAGTCCGTGTCAAAGGCATGAAACCACGCCCTGACAATAGGGAGTTATTTAACTGAAATTTAGATTCCAGATTTCCATAACCCACCGCCCCGTGGATGTGGAACAATTATTTCAAGGACTTTAAAAATCTCTCAAGGTTTTTAGTACCGAGCAAGCCAAGAATGTCTTTATCTTGAATGCTTTCTATGCCAGATGTCAGGGCCCCTAACACATCTTCTTCTGTCATGGCTTCTTTCCCGCTTTTTAGGTAGAAGGCGATCAAAACAAGAGTGGCTGCCCCTTGCCCCTTGGAGACGCTAAATATAATACGGGCTCCTCCCGAACGGCCCCCACGAGAGCAGGGATGTTTAAGCCTTTTCTTGTAAAAGCGCATACCTTTGTACGAGAAAAAGTGAGTTAGGGATGATGAGCCTACTTGCTCTATCAGTTCTCCCAATATCTTCGCCAAAACAGATACGTTCCTACAAGACTTGTCTCTTTGCAGGTCCTTTAGGGTACGGGAGAATGCTTTAGTTTTGAGGAGTGTTATCCGTTGCATTCTTCACTTGGGACAGGAAGGAGTTGAGAGCTTCTTCGTTGGACTTAAGGAACTTCTTTAGCTCGTATGTTTCAAAAGCTTCCAGAGCCACGTTTTCAAGGGTTCTCTTTAGCTCCTTTGACCACGGGGGAGCTATAGACCGTACAAGGGTTATAAGCTCCTCTTTGTTGTATTGCCTTCCTTCAAGGATTTTCAGAATCTCTGCTTCTAAAACATCTTCCAGTTCAAGCTCGTGTCCCCCTTTCTTAGCCGCCTTGTAGAGGCTGTAAAACAGGAGCCGCAGAGCGAACTCGTATATCTTAATACTTACGCTCAAGAAGAGCTTCTTCGCCTCGAGCTTTCCGACTTCTGCCCCTAAGAGCAAAGACCCTATCACTTTACTTACGCTTTCAAGCCTTTCACCTTCCGCAGTAGGCGTCATAGGTTTAATTATAGTCCTTCCCCATCCGAGGGGGGTTGTTTCGTGGATGTAGGGGCCAGTTATAGTCCTGATTCGTCTATTTCTTTAGATTTGACCTTGATAGATTCTTTTTTGGCTTGCTTCTCTAATGCCTCGTCGTAGTATTGGACATACAGGTCGTGCCCACCCATGAAAGTATCTACACATTTAACATTTATACGCTTCTGTCCTTTGGTGAAATAGTATCCTTCTTGAGCAAAAGCGAGCGTGATAGCTTTCCGTTGTATCTTGTATTTTCTTTCTATTGCTTTGGCAATGGCTTCCATCCTGCTCTTGCATTCTTCCTCAGAAAGTCCTGATTCTACACCCCAAATTGTGTATACCTTCTCCGAAACTGGCGTGGTCCCGACGACATAGTGAGATAACAGTTTGAGTGCTTTGGGGGGCACAACAACATAAAGAGGCTCCCCGCTGGTGGTTTCATTTTTTCCTACCACCTTCAAGGTTTCTAACTTCTGCCCGAACTTAATCCCGAAGGCTCCCGTTATTTCTTGGGCAAAGCCAAGAGTTATTAGCACACAAAGAGTAACTAATATAATCATTGTTCTCCTCCCTTCTCTCCTTCTCGTTTCCTCAGTTCTTTCTGAACAAGCTTGTATATGTCTTCACTAAATAAGTTGATGATGGCTCTTTTAAGAGTATCTTGGTTCACCCTGTGTCCTGTTATAGCTTTCAGCTCTTTTGTAATAGCCCTCAAAACGGGTTCGCTAAGCATAGCAAGGAGGAGGTTCCTGTCGGTAACCGATGTAGCTTCTACCATGTATTTATTGAGATGTCCCTTAACAAGTCCTTCCCTTGAGATCAACTTAAGGTACGGCAGCACATCTTTAGGTTTATCTGAGATCAGGCTAAACTCTAAAACCGGTTCAGAGTTGATCTTTCCTTCATCAAGGGACACATGATAAACACGCCACTCGTCAAGGTTGGTAAGTATAGCCGTGCTTATACCCTCGTTCGCTGCGTAATTGACAGCTTGAGAAACATGAACGTCTCTAAGTTTTGAAGTGATGGGTTTGACCTCTATAAACATTTTTACATCGCCACGAATTTTGATAGCGAGATCTACATAGTGAGAAGATACCATGTGTTCTTGGGTGATTTCCTTAAGCAGGTCGTAACCGAGGACACGTTCCAAGAATAGCTGAACCCGTGTTCTGGTATCTGCTTCGTTGAGCTTATTTTTCTTAGCTTCTTTGATAATGGGCAGGAATTCTTTTAAGGACTTCTCGAGTGACGTGCTAATCCTTCTTCCCCTCCTATGGTACCTCTGCTGTGAATACCCTTAACACTCGGAAGTCTATTTGTCAATCTTCGGGATTTACCCATTGACATTTCGGGAATACCGAAGTATATTCATACCAACGCCAGTTAGGAGGGCACGGAGATGAGCACAGCACTTGAGAAGCTCAAAAGCCTCAAGGAGCAGCTGGAGAAAGAGGAGAGCGGAGGAGCCCTTAAGCCTCCGTTTCCCACCCTCTT
>WFYK01000210.1 GCA_015490105.1 Aquificaceae bacterium
AGAGGAAAAAAAGAACTTCCCTGAGGTGGAGGTAGAGCACCTTTATGTAGATAACTGTGCAATGCAGTTGGTGAGGAGACCGAACTCCTTCGATGTGATCGTAACGGGTAACATCTTCGGTGATATCCTCTCGGACGAAGCGGGTGTTGTAGTAGGAAGCTTGGGTATGCTTCCCTCCGCAAGCGTAGGAGATCGATACGCCCTGTACGAGCCCGTTCACGGATCCGCTCCTGACATAGCGGGAAAAGGCATAGCAAATCCAATAGCCACGATCCTCTCCGCAGGTATGATGCTAAAGTATTCCTTCAACATGGATGAAGCCTCCGCTCTTATTGAGAAAGCCATAGATGAAACCTTAAAGCAAGGCTACAGAACACCCGACATTTACTCCGAAGGGGCTAAGAAGGTAGGAACCCAAGAGATGACAGAAAAAATAATTGAGAACTTGAGGAGATTGGCCAAATGAGGGCCCTGTTTCTTATCTTAGTTGTCCTTACTCTTTCGTTCGGAAGTGACCTTCAAAAGGTCCGGGACTTCTTCTCAAGGGAGGGATACGTAGTTGATGTTATGGAAGGTAAGGTTTTTCTGGATCTTGGAAAGGGCAGGGTGTTCGTGGGAGAAAGGTTTGAAGCTCGTTGGGGAGGAAAAGAGATAACACACCCGGTAACGGGTGAAGTGCTCGGAACAGTGGGAGGTAAGAGGGCGATTCTCGAAGTAGCTAAGGTAGAGGACAGATTTTCGGTAGCGGAGGTAGTCGAGGGAGATATCCCCGAAAGAGGTGTAAAGGTCAAACTTGTCGCGGATAGGGTATGCTTTCAAGGGTCGGAAGAGACACGCTTTAAACTCGGCTCTGTGGTGGGTGAGTTTGCTAAAGAGGACTGTCTTTATAAGATCGTGGAACTTGAAGAGGGTATAGGGATAGAGTTTAAGGGCAGAGCGGTGGCTTTCTTTCCGATTGAGAAACCCCGGAAAGTTGTTATAACCGCACCGGAACGCAAGGGCCTTCCTCAGGAGATCAGAGCTAAATCCGATCTCGTAGCGTCTTTTACATTTCTACCCCTTTCCGCGGACCTTTGTAACCTGAGAGGCGAGGGCAAAAACCAGCTTGTAGTCCTTTCGGAGGACTTTTTGATACTTTACGAACTGTCCAACGGGAAAACGGAAGAGATAACAAGGTTGAGGACACCCGCGGGTTACCCCCTTTGGGTCCAGTGCGCGGATTTAGAAGGAAAAGGAAGGGATCTGGTTATTTTGAACTTCGTGAGCGGAGAGAGTGGGCAATCTAACGTTTACAGTTTTCTTGCGGGTGAGCTTGTTCCGAGGATAGAGAAATACCCTTACTTTCTTAAAGCTCTCGATCCCGAAAGACCTGGGGAGACCCTAATAGCTCAGTCCTTCGATTCCCGTGACCTTTGGGGAGATGTTTTCAAGGTAAAAATCGAAGGAGATCAATTGGAGGAACTTGAAAAGGTGTCCTTCCCACAGGGTTTCAGACTGGACTCCGCCGTTCAGATAGGGGACATTTTGATATTTTCCGATGAGGACGGAGTTTTAAGGGTTCTAAAGGAGGGTAAGGAGATCTTTGCCCAGGAGAACTTTGGAGGATCTTATATAACCGCTGAGTTCAGCGACCTTTACGAAGACGAGGACGCTTACGTTTTTTGGCCACGTTTTGCGAGGCTGAAAGTCGGGGATTCGTATTTCGGCGTGGTGGCTAAGAACGTTACAAGTCCAGTTCACAAGTTCTTAGGAGTTATAAAGTTTTCCGAAGGAAAGGTGTTTTTGGTGGACGTTAGCTCTGAAAGTGTAAAACTCAGAGAGGTCAGGGGTGTGGTTTTGAAAGAGGCAATTCAAGCTCTAATAGAGGGAGACAAGGGGGAGATATACGCCCTTACCGCGGTCAAGGGAACGCTCAGCAGTAGCGGTGAGCTTGTAAAACTCAAACTGGAAGGTTTCTGATAATATAAAAGCCATGGACATACAAGAGATAATGACTATACTCCCCCACAGGTATCCCCTCCTTCTCGTGGACAGAATAATCGAATACGAAGAGGGAAAAAGGATAGTAGGGATTAAAAACGTCTCCGTGAACGAACCTGTCTTTCAAGGTCACTTTCCTGATTTTCCTCTCTTTCCGGGAGTCTACATCCTCGAGGCGATGGCCCAAGTTGGCGGAATATTGATGATAAAGTCTTTGAATCTTGAGATCGGAAAATACGCTGTTGTCTTTGCGGGGATAGATGAGGCACGCTTCAAAAGGCCCGTTTTCCCCGGAGACCAGCTCGTCCTTGAACTGGAAACGATTTCCTTAAAGAAGAGCCTCTCTAAAATGAAAGGGACCGCTAAGGTGGAAAATACCGTAGTAGCACAGGCGGTTCTCTACGCTGCTGCAAGGAGGCTCGAAGAAGTTCAAAGGCGTTGAAGATCCGTTGCAAAATTCCCTAAAGGATCTATCTTTAATCCACTTTCTGAAAACCTCCTAAGGAGGAGGTGGATTCATGACCATGGACAGGCTCCTTCGTTTAACTTCCGGAACTATTTTGATTATCTTTTTCTTTTATGGTCTGATGGGTTCCAACGTTCACTGGTTTTGGAAAGCTCTAATTCTTTTTATGGGTATCGGACAGGTTCAGTCTGCCTTCACCAACTGGTGTCCGGTAGTTCCTATATACCGCTTCTTCGGTATTAAAGAGTGCAGATGCTAACGTGCTATATTTATAAGTAGCCCCGCAACGGGACAGGGTGAACCCCCCCAGGCCCGAAAGGGAGCAAGGGTAAGCCCGCCGTCTCGGGTGCGGGGTCAAAATATGCGGAGGTGATCATGTCTTCGCAGACCCTGACCGCAAAGTTAAAAGATCTTAAAGAGGCAAGAAAGCGCGGAGATCTAAACCCGAGGGAGTTCTATATAAAGCTTCTAAACCTTACCTGTGAAGTCATGCAGGAACTTATCGACGAGGACATCAGTGACGAGGACGTGAAAAAGCAGATACCCCTGATTTTGGCCTTTATAGAGGATCAGATAGACAAGCTTGGCCAGAGGGGTCATTGATGTATGTTCCTCTGGCACGAAAGTATAGGCCTTCGCGTTTTTCTGAAGTTGTAGGTCAAGAAGTTCCCGTAAGGGTTTTGAAGAATGCGGTAAAAGAAGGAAGAGTTGCCAACGCCTACCTGTTTGCGGGACCGCGGGGCGTGGGGAAAACCACCCTCGCGAGGGTTTTTACAAAAGCCCTCAACTGTTTAAATCCCGAAGAAGGAGAACCGTGCGGTGAGTGTGAAAATTGCAAGGAGATAGAAAGGGGTTCTTTTCCTGATCTCGTGGAAATAGACGCAGCGTCAAACCGCGGAATAGACGACATCAGGGCCTTAAAAGAAAATGTGTCCTACGCACCTTTGAAGGGTGAGTATAAGGTTTACATCATAGATGAGGCACACATGCTCACCCGTGAGGCCTTCAACGCACTCTTGAAAACCCTCGAAGAGCCTCCTCCCAGAACCGTCTTTATACTTTGCACCACCGAGCACGAAAGGATACCTCCTACCATAGTATCCAGATGCCAGCGCTTGCTCTTCAGAAGGGTTCAAGAAGATCTGATAGTGGACCACCTAAAGAATGTCTGCTCTAAAGAAGGCATAGAAGCGGAAGAAAGGGCTTTAAAAACCGTAGCGCGCGTATCTGAGGGATGTCTCAGGGACGCTCTTTCCTTGCTGGATCAGGTGTCGGTCTTCTCGGAGGGTAAAGTAACCTCTCAAGCGGTAGAAGAGGTTCTCGGTATAGTCGGTGAGGAGAAGATCTTTGAATTTATGGAAAAACTCTTCCGAGGAGACGTGGAAGGGTGTATAGCCTTCTTGAGAGATATTTACTTTAAGGGATACAATCTTATGAGGTTTTGGGAAAGTTTGGAATCAGAACTCTCTAACTTAGCCCTATATAAGGCTCTCAAAGACCCTGCAAAGGTAATTGAGGTCAAAGAACACTACAAGCGCTTTCAAGACATACCTCTTGAGAGGATACTTTACCTTGAAACCTTAGTAAACAGGGGTAAGGTTGACGCTCGCACCCGTGACTCCCTCAAAGCCTTTGAATTGGCTATAGTGAAAAGCTCACTCGTAGGAGAGGTTTTGTCCCTTGGAGAGGTGGTAAAAAGAATACAGAACGCTACCCAGCAGGTAAACGATAGGGAGGGAGAAAAAGAGGTAAAAAAAAACCTGACAGCGGATACGACGAAGCTGTTTTGAAGGCTAAAGAGCTGTTCGGGGCCAAAATACTTAGATATGAGGAAAAAAGAAGTAAAGGCTAAGGTTCTCAGGGTCAGGGTCCCAATAGAAGAGGTGGGTCTTTTGAGCGCCCTGATTGACGGGCTCGGTCGGGTTGCTTTGGCAAGAACGCGGGAAAAGGGTAAGGGAGAAGTAGATCTCATAGCACCGCCTCAAAGGTTTACCGAACTTCTTAAAGCTGTAGAGGGTATGAAAAAGCATGTGAGGGACTTAGAGATAGTGGGAGAGGTTCATGATTGGCACTCTTCTTAGGAAGGTTCTTGTCCTTTTAGCTATAGTGGTAGTTTCAACGCTTACCTTCAACGCAGAGAAGGGTCCCAGATCGGACCTCGCTCAGGAAAACTTCTTCAAAGGGGTTGAAGCCCTAAAGGTTTTAAACTACCTGGATGCGGTCACCTACTTTTCAAAAGCTTACTCTTACAACCCTAAGTCCTACTACGGAGAGCTCGCTTACTTGTATCTCGGAAAGAGCTACGCCCTCTACGCTTACGCTTTCGGAGACAGAAGGGGTATCCACGCTGCGATAGGCTACCTTAACCAGTATCCCTTTTACTACAAGGTTCCAAGATTTATACACACCCAGAGGGAGTTTGTAGCGGATGCTTACCTGCTTCTGCAGTGGTATGGAACCGCAAAGAACATATATGCGAACCTCTACGGGGAAACGAACAAGGTTGAATACATGATCAAATACGGATACGCTTCCTCTTTAGAAGGGGGGATAGAGGGATACAACTATATAAGCGGTTTGAGTCAAAAAGGTGTTCCGGCGGATTACTTGGACATGTTTTACATGACCATGGGCTTTTACAACTTCAACTTGGGAAGGTATCCTATGGCGGTCGAATACATGACCATAGCCCTTAATATAAACACGCACCTCAGAGAAGATCCTCACCTCCTTTACAGAATGGG
>WFYK01000211.1 GCA_015490105.1 Aquificaceae bacterium
ACGGTATAATCCAGTGGGCTGAGCTGAATATCCACAGGGATATCGTAGTCCTCGCAACACCTGAAATTGCGGGACTTAGCCTTCTTGTGGGATACTTCGTTATGGCGGGAGGTCTTGCGGCGGCACTCTCTACCGCGGACGGACTACTCCTTGTTATAGCGGCAGCTATCTCTAACGACCTTTACGCAAAGATGATAAATCCCAACGCTCCCGAGAAAAAGGTCGTTATGCTCGGAAAGATAGCGGTCGCGGTTGCGGGAATCATTGGCGGATTCGTAGCCGCAATGAAGATAGGATTCATAGTTCAAATTGTTGCTTGGGCATTCTCCTTAGCTACGGCGTCCTTCTTCCCGGCGTTAGTCTTCGGTATATTCTGGAAACGCCTCAACAAGGAAGGAGCAATTGCTGGAATGGTTGTCGGACTGCTCATAACAATCGTTTACATTTACCTCAACAAAACCCAGGGCTTCAGCATACTCGGAATACAGCACACCGCCTCGGGAATTTTCGGACTTATTGTTAATCTAATTGTTGCATACATAGTCACCAAGTTCACACCGCCTCCCTCCGAAAGAGTCCAAAAGCTCGTTGAAGAAATCCGCTATCCCAAGAAGATTCACGGAGAGCTTTGATGGTTCAAGATGTAGAAGACTTTCTAAAAAATCTTTATCCCTTTTCGGTTCTCCCCCCTCCCCCTTTAAAAAATCTTTTGAATTATATAACGATAAAGTATTACCGCCGGGGAGAGACTATATTCAAAGCGGGTGAAAAACCCCTCGAACACCTCTATATCATTAGGAAAGGTACGGTAGCTCTAAAAGTTGACCATCAAGAGATTGATGTCCTTTATGAAGGAGACACCTTCGGTTATTTATCTCTCCTTACGGGAACTCCTCCGAACGTGGAAGCTGTAGCGGTAAAGGACACAATCCTCTACCTTCTTCCCAAGGATATCTTTTTAAAACTTACCGAAAGGTATCTCGAGTTTCAAAAATTCTTCGCGAGTTCCATCGCGGAGAAAATCTCCCACACTCTTAAATTTTTGAAAACTTCTGGGGAGGTTGCAGGATTTGAAAAGTTCCTTACTCTAAAGGTGAAAGACCTTAAGCTACGAAAGGTTCCCTTCGTTAGGAAAACCGACAACATCCTGGAAGTTTCAAAACGAATGGCGGAAAATAACGCATCCTGCGTGATAGTCTTAGATGAGGAAAGGGGAATAATAACCGAGAGGGACATTATAAAGAAGGTGCTCGCAAAAGGAAGAAATCCCGAGAAAGTAAAAGCGGAAAAAGTGATGACAACCCCCCTAATAACCGTAGATTACGAGGACTTCGTATTTGACGCTATCCTTTTGATGGCAAGGCACAACGTAAGGCGTGTGGTCGTAAAAAGGGACGGGGAGATAGTAGGAGTTTTAGAAGACAAAGATATTGTTTCCCTTCAAACCGGAAGTTTTATCTTCCTCGTTAAGGAGATAGAAAAGTCCCAGAGTCTTGAAGAGCTATCTTACCTTTACTCTTTGACAAAAGAACTCGCCGTAAATCTCCACAAGGAAGGAATAAGACCCGATTACATAAGCTCAATAATCTCAGAACTAAACGATAAGTTCCTGGGAAAAGCAGTGAAGCTCGCCATAAAGGAGGTGGGGTTAGAACCCATCGTTCCCTTCAGCCTCCTTGCACTCGGAAGTGAAGGGCGCAAGGAGCAAACTCTGAAAACAGATCAAGACAACGCTCTCATTTACGACGATACCTACCCCTCCCTTGATGTTGACCTCAAGGAATACTTCAGGAAACTAGGTCAAAAGATTACGGAAATACTCCTCAGGATAGGTTTTCCTTCTTGTCCGGCGGGAGTGATGGTGAACAATCCAGAATGGAACAGGGGAAAGAGTGAATGGTTCAAAACCGTAGAGAAGTGGATTCTAAAACCCGAACCTGAAAACACATTAAAGGCTTCTATTTTCTTTGATTTTAGAAATACCTTCGGTGATAAAACTTTGGAGGAAGAGCTCAGGAACAAAGTTTTGGAGCTAACAGGAAGGGGAGACCTATTTATAGCTTACATGCTAAAGGACGCAGTTAGGTTCAGACCTCCCCTCGGCTTTTTCGGAAGACTGAAGAGTGAGGAAAAAGGTATAGACTTAAAAAAGGGGGGAATATTCCCCATAACTCAAGGAATCAGAGCCCTAGCGCTGAAGCATAAGGTGAGCGAGACCAACACCCTCCGGCGTATGGATAAGCTCAAGGAAA
>WFYK01000212.1 GCA_015490105.1 Aquificaceae bacterium
CTTAGTTTTTGAAAATGGTCAAATAAAAAAATGCGATACAAATCTTTCCAACTGCTCTAATAACTTGCTTCCTCAATCTGTTCAATCTGTGTCTGTGGCTAAATGGTTTGCCTCTAATCCTTCTAACGGAAATGAATATATATGTGTGGACAGAAAGCTGTATGTGTTTGACGGAAATTCTTTAACAGATACTCAAGCTACGTGTGATCCCAATTGGTCCGTAGCCTACGACAGTTCTGGTATATACGCGGTCGATGTTCAAGGAAACATATTAAAATTGGCTCATGGGGGAACCGGCTGGACTACTTTAGGTTCACAAGCTACATACATTAAGCTAACAGGGAATTACGTTATAGCGCTAACAAGCACAAGCTTGATAGCTATTCCTAAAAGCGGTGGTCAAGGGGTAACGATTGAAAGTAATGCGTCCTACATACTTCCTGGTGGTGTCACCGCAAATAGAGTTTTCTACACAAAACTTTCGGTGAGTGTTCAGAACAATCAACCCACATATGACTGGCAAGCTTGCTACTGGACCGAAGGAGATCAACAACCTACGTGCACTAATAATGCCTACTGGGCAGGTTTTAGCTGGGCTACAAACGGAACGCTAAACTCATCCGGAGGCTCTTTCATTCCAATTTACAGGATGCTTAAAGTAGAAGGTGCTACAGCCGGACAATATCCGACCGGGGGAACCTTATACGCTGTTGATCCCGCGAACACCTCAAGCATGACCATGCTGGGAACCGTTCCTGACGGTTTCGGTATATTCGGTTCCGGCATAGGGGATCACATCCTGCTTTCCGGAGAAAGCCAAGGAAATATAGATGTCTTCTACGCTAACCTATCGCAACAAAATAGTCTCATACGGATAACAAATACACCCAATACAAACGAATATCCTCTCTTTTAACCTTATATGGGGGCTTTTGCCCCCTCGTTTAAAAAATCAAGATATAAAATATCCAAACTATGAAAGATATCGACAACCTCGCCATAAATACGATCCGTTTCTTGAGTGTGGATCAGGTGGAGCGTGCCAAATCTGGCCATCCGGGAATGCCTCTCGGAGCTTCCCACATCGTATACCTGATATTTGATCGATTTCTAAAGTTCAACCCTAAAAACCCAAAATGGTTCAACAGGGATCGCTTTGTCCTATCCGCAGGCCACGCATCCGCGATGCTCTACTCGACGCTTTTCCTTTTTGGCTACGACCTCACTTTGGAAGATCTTAAGAACTTCCGTCAGCTCGGTAGCAAAACCCCCGGACATCCTGAAAGCTGGCTTACACCCGGTGTTGAGGCAACCACCGGGCCTCTCGGACAGGGTCTCGGTAATGCGGTTGGCATGGCCCTTGCGGAGAGGTTTTTGAGCGCTAAGTTCAACAGGGAAGGCTTTCCCGTTGTAGATCACAAAACTATAGTCCTCTGTTCGGACGGTGATCTTATGGAAGGAATTTCTTACGAAGCTTGTGCCCTTGCAGGGCATTGGAAACTAAACAAGCTCCTCGTGATTTGGGACAACAACAGAATTTCCATAGACGGGCCCACCGATCTCGCTTGGTCGGAGAATGTTCTCAAGCGCTTTGAAGCCTTCGGGTGGGACGTTTTTGAAGTGGAAGAGGGCTACGACCTTGATCTGCTCGAGAAGACCATCCAAAAAGCCCTCTCCAGTGACAAACCTGCTTTCGTTTCGGTAAGGACCCACATAGGATACGGAAGCCCTCTTCAAGATACCGCCAAGGTTCACGGGGCACCCCTCGGGCCGGAAAAGGCACTTGAGACAAAAAGACGCTTTAATTGGCCTGAAGAAGAGTTCTACGTCCCGGAGGAGGTCCTCCAATACACGCGAAGGCACGTTCAAAGAGGAGAAGAGCTTGAAAAAGAGTGGAAGGAACTTTTCAAAAGATACAAGGAAGCCTACCCACAGCTGGCTCAAGATCTGGAAAGAGCTATAGAAGGCGACTGGCCTTTAGACTGGTATGAAGATCTTGAGGAGTTTAAAGAGGCGGTCGCTACCCGTAAGGCATCGGGAGTGGTTATAAACGCTATAGCTAAGAAGATTCCCACCTTCTTCGGTGGTTCCGCGGATCTGTCCGAATCCAACAACACCATAATAAAAGGTGAGAAGGACTTTTCCGCTGACCTTCCTACGGGAAGAAACATCCACTTCGGCGTCAGAGAGCACGCTATGGGATCTATTCTCAACGGTATGGCATACCACGGGGGAATACTGCCTTACGGAGGAACATTCCTCGTTTTTTCCGACTATATGAGGGCTCCCATAAGGCTCGCTTCCATGTCGGGCCTTCAAGTTATCTACGTCTTTACTCATGACTCAATAGGGCTGGGGGAAGACGGACCGACCCATCAACCCGTTGAACAGCTTCCCTCCCTACGGCTGATACCTAACCTCACTGTCATAAGACCCGCGGACGCAAACGAGGTGAAGGTGGCCTGGAAGGTAGCCCTAAAGCGCAAAAGCGGTCCAACCGCCATAATCCTTACACGCCAAAGTGTTCCCGTATTGGATAGAAACATTTACCCTT
The DNA here is from genome assembly GCA_015490105.1 of Aquificaceae bacterium. Lineage (GTDB taxonomy): Bacteria > Aquificota > Aquificia > Aquificales > Aquificaceae > Hydrogenivirga. The sequence continues at coordinate 2,555 of WFYK01000212.1, forward strand.
CGGAGGAAAACCTCGAAAGGGGAGCTTATATCCTCTACCAGACCGATACTAACCTGGACGTGATACTAATAGCTTCAGGCTCTGAAGTTCATCCCACCTTAGAAGCGGGTCGCATCTTAGAGGAGAAAGGTATAAAGGTCAGGGTGGTTAACTTCCCGAGTGTTGAACTTTTTGAAGAGCAACCTGACAGCTACAAGCAGGAAGTTCTTCCCCCTGCAGTAAAGCGCAGGGTAGTAGTTGAAGCTTCCGCGGGTTCTTGCTGGTTTAAATACTTAGGAGACGAGGGCTTCACCATCTCGATGGAAACTTTCGGAAAGTCCGCACCGGGAAAAGTCCTGTTTGAACACTTCGGCTTTAGCCCCCAAAATATAGCGGACAAGGTTATTAAAAGGTGGTTCTTGTAGATGTTTAAAGAAACCACCGTCCTCATAGTTTTAAGCAGGATCTTAGAGTTCTTCGGAATCATAGCCATAATGTTTTTGATGTTCAAAGGCTACAAGCTCAAATATGTTTACATAGTGGGAGGGGTGGTGGTTCTGAGTATAAGTCTGAGTGTTGCGGGACTCCTCGTGAGAGAATACTTTACCCTATTTTCGTTGGCGGACCTCTTTATTACCCTCTCGATCATAGGAGGGGTTATTCTCTACGTTATCAGGCATCCGGAAAAAACCAAAGACTTCACACCTCCCGAAGAATGCAGATGCGGTTTTTGTAACGCCTACATCGTGAAGGAGGACGAACTTTGCACCTTGAAGGTTGGGCCTTACACCTACTTTTTTGAAAGTTGTGATCATATGGTCAAGTTTCTGCAAGAGGCGGAGTTCATGAAGGAAAGACACACTTTCCCGAAGGGAGGCAAAGTGAAAGACGCTTTTGTAAAGACTTCCGACACGGGAAACTGGAAAAAACTTTCTGACGTTTACATCGTAAAAGAGGGAGATACCTACAAGGCTTACGAGAAGAAACCTCAAAGCGATCAGACTTTAAACACCCACGATCTTATAAAAAGCTTCGAGGACAAGATCGGGTGAGGGTTTGTATAAACACTCCTTTGTTCCTGTCAAACATTTCTTTGGATTCGGAGAACAGGGAGAGCAAGGGGAAGGGTTGTCTAAAAAACCTCCTATAAGGGGGTAAAAGCCATATTTAGAAGAAGTCGAGGTATAAACTGTTAAGGCGGGAACACCAAGGGCGTTGGCTATGTGAACGGGTGCAGAATCGTTGGAAACAACAACTTCAGAAGCTTTAATAAGAGCCATAAGCTCCCGTAAAGAGGTCTTTCCAACCAAGTCGATAAAGTCCGCTAAGGTTTTTAGCCTTTCCACCTTTATCCTATCTTTAGGAAGTCCTATAACTACCACCCTCCTATCTACCTTCCTTATAAACCCAGCCCAGTTTTCTAAAGCCCACTCCTTCAAGGGAAAGTTAGAAAAGGGATTTATTACCACAAAGCCCTTATACTTTAAGGAAAACTTGGAGAGAACCCTTTCTACCTCCGATTCTTCCACGTAGAGCTTCAGTTTTCTAACGATTTTGCTAACACCGAGGGGTTTTAAGAGTGTCAAGTTTCTGTCCACTTCATGGAGGTTCCAATCGTGATCCACCCTGTGGGTAAAGGCGAAGGGAAACTCAGACCTTTTAAAGCCTATCCTCGTGGGTATCCTCGAAGCAAGGATTATAAGAGCGCTCCTGAGAGATCTATGGGGAACTAACGCTACATCGTTGTCCTTAATTCGTTTTATTATCGAAAAACTCTCCCTCAGGGTCTTTGAAAAGGGAATTGTCTCTATATCAAAACCGCGCAGGAGTTCTAATATAAAAGGTTTACCTACGAAGCTTATTCTGGCATTAGGAAAGTTAGCCTTTATAGTTTCTATGAGGGGCGTGGTGAGAACCACGTCCCCTAAGAAAGCAGTTTGCCAGATGAGGAATTTCACTTAAAGGTTTGAGGAACGTAAGGACCTATGTCAGCGATGAGCCACTTACCACCTTCTTTGACAAGAACGAAGTTAAATATCTTCACGATCTCATTTTTATCCTCAACCTTCACTTTTACGAGTGCGGTGTTCTCACCTATCATCTTACCTTCTTGAATCTCAACATCCTCTATCCCCTCTCCCATAGTGCTCAGCGCACAGGCGAGAAGTTCGGAAGGTCTCATTTCGGTAAATTGAACTGGAATCTTCAGATCTTTAGCCAAGCTGTCTCTGTAGGTAGGGTGAAGGTATTTCAGAGCATCCCTTCCTTCCATCTCCCTTATCTCTTCCATAAACTCTTCCACCACGTCCTTAGCGCCCTCATAAGGCTCTCCGCAGGCTTTTATACCCAGAAAGATAACTACCGCTGCGAGTCCGATCCCTAACTTTACGCGTCCAGTCATAATATAAGATTATAACCAAAGTCTTATAAGCTCATCGGGGATTAGAATTTACATAATGGCGGATCTGATAATGATGTGGGGGGAGCTATCGGGTGAGAGCTTCACTCCCGAAAAGATCTTCTGGTTTTTGATGAACCCACACCCTCATTGGGTAGAAACATCAAGAGACAACATAAAGCTTGACTTGAAAGAGAGCGGGTTTAGACAGTTCGTTAGTCTTTCTTCAAGGCACTTAATAACGGATGCAATGCTCATGTTCGGTTTGCAGTTCTCCTACGAAACCCAAAAACTCATAGAGGCCCTGAACCCAATAAGGCTTATGGTGAGGATGAAGCCCGGAAGTTACTTGGGTATGAGCCATCACTTCTTAGGAGCACCCTTCGAGATAGAAGAAGACGACGTTCTAAGGGAATTTTTAAACTCCGCAAGGAACCTTCTCGAAGAGACAGGCTTTGGCAAAGACGTGGTAGTGATCTCCTTTAACCCGTTCTTAGAAGATATTGTCCTCGATAACCTCTCTCGGATAAACAACCTCAACTACAAATTCCTAAGTTCCCATCAGTAGGTGTTGACGAGATCTGATATAACCTGATCGTAGAGATTTTGTGCGGATTCGGGTGAAAGGCACCTTAGCGGGACCACCTTTACCCAAGCCAGCCCCTTTTCCATCATTCCCAGTTTGAAGGCGGCAGCTTGGGAAAGGTCTATGATCCTCCCGTCCACGTAAGGTCCCCTGTCGTTGATGCGAACGGTGATAACCTTCCCGTTTTCTTCGTTTATTACAAGGACGTAAGTATCTAAAGGTAATGTCCTTGACGCTGCGGTGAACTTGAAAAGATCGTATATCTCACCGTTGGCGGTCCTTCTTCCGTGAAACCTCCCTCCATACCAGGAAGCTATCCCCCTTTCAACCTTACAATCCTTCCTAACCTTGACCCCTGGGTGTATTTCAACGTAGTTGCTTTCAACTATCCGATCAAGACTTTTGAGGAAATTTTCAACCTCCTCGATTTTAAGCTTTCTCTCTTCAAAACCAAAGGCTACGCCTATTAGCACCGCCAGAAGGAAAACCGCCCGCATGTTTTTTTAGTTTATCCCGATCTCTGATCACACGCATACACCAGATCGAAAGCGTTTGCTAATTTAGGATTTGTGATGATTTATTC
>WFYK01000213.1 GCA_015490105.1 Aquificaceae bacterium
AAATATAACCCCACTACAATAGTCCTTCCTTCTTCAGTAACTCCCTCAGCTCTTCGTCTGTTTTTGCTCTCTCCCTGAGGACATTTAATAGTCTCCTCAGCTTTTCTGGTTTTGTTTCCCTCTCAAGCTCCTCAATCGTTTGCCTCTTTGCCTCCCTGATTATAGTCCTCCTGTCCCACCAAGCGAAGCCTATAACCGCACCAACTAAGGCTATCTGTCCCGCAAATACACCCACCATTATGCTTACAAGCCTGTCCAGCTCTCTATTTACCTGCTCAAACCTCTTGTTCATGTCCTCTCTCAGCTCTTTGAACCTTTTGTCGGTTTGCTCCATAGAAACCTTCAGTGTTGCCTCAAGCCTTATCAGTCTTTCCCTATCCTCTTGAGTAAAACCTACTTCTTTGGAAAATGAAAGATTTGCAAAAAGCAAAAGACCTATGATTAGAGCTTTTATCCGCATAGTTTTAAATATAGCGATTTTATCCAGTTAACCGCGAGAGCAGGTTGTAAGAGATAAGGGCGGTAATCCAGGCAACCGCAAAACTGTAACCCAGGAAAGCAATAGCACCTTTTAATCCTATTTCCCTCGACATCACCGCGAAGGTTCCGAGGCATGATGTGTATATCAGTATAAAGATCATAAAAGATAGTGCAGAGGCGGGGTTAAAGTCCTTAGCTATCAAGGATTTTAGATCTTCCTCTTGTTCTTCCTCCACTTCCAAAGAAACTATGCCCAAGCTAAGCAGTGACGAAAAGGCATCCTCAGTAGCGTTTAACAGATTAACCCCCTGATTAAACAGGGCTCGCTTGAAATTAAATTCCTCCACCTCTTCGGTTATACCTTCCGCGGACATATAAATCGTTCCCATGGAACTTATAGCGATTTCACGAGCCAAGAAAGCGGGAATTAGAGAGGTGGTAGCTTTCCAATTGTCAATACCTACAGGTTCGAATACGTGAACGAGGGCTTTCCCTATTTTTCCAGCAATGCTCTCAGAAGGATTTTTTACTCCGGGAGGCAAATTCAAAAGGAGCCAAACTACTATGGAAGCCCCGAATATGAGTGTGCCTGCCCTATAGAGGAAGTCTTTCACGTGCGCCCACGTTATGGTAAACACCGTTTTCATAGAGGGAAACCTGTAGGGAGGAAGTTCCATAACGAAGTGAAGAGGCCCTTCTTTCACAAGAACTTTGCGAAGTATAAGTGCGGTAAAGACAGCGATGAATATTCCTATTACATACATTGCTGTTATAACTAAAGCAGGGTTTTCCCTAAAGAAGATGGAAACGAAAAAGGAAAAAACTACGAGCCTTGCAGGACAGCTCATAAAAGGGATCATCGCTATCACAAGGAGCTTGTCTCTGGGGTTTTCGATAGTTCTCGTTGCCACGATCGCGGGAACGTTACAACCAAAGCCGAGGATCAAAGGGATTACACTTTTCCCGTGAAGACCTATCTTGTGCATGAACCTATCCATTAAGAAGGCTACCCTCGGAATGTAGCCCGACATTTCCAAGAAGGTGATGAGGAAGTAAAGGCTACCTATGAGCGGGACAAAGGTGATCACAAAACCAACTCCTCCCACCAGCGCTTCTGAGAAAAATCTGACAAACCATTCAGGAAACGAAAGAGCCTTTAGAACTTCCAAGCTCAGCGGGGAAAGGAAATCATTTATAAATCCGTCTAACCAATCTACGAAGGGGGAGGAAAAGTCGAACGCTAATTTAAAAGTAATGTATATGATCCCTATAAAAATGGGGATCCCAAAGAGGGGGTGCAGAACTATCTTGTCCAACGCATCGGTAAGATCCCTACCTTGATCCCCTCTTAGTCTTACAACCTCCTTAGCAAGACCGTGGGCAAAGGCAAATCTGTCGTCCCTTACTTTCTCATATAAATCGGGTTTCTCTCTTAAAAGCTCTTTTATCAGATCGTGTTTCGTAGCTGTAGGGTTTTTCTGAGATAGTTCCTTTAGCAGGTCTTCTACTTCCGCGGAGTATCTAACCTCCTTTGGGGTTTTCCCTTCGCTGAAGGCCCTTATCACCGCTTCTACCAGTTCCTTTACACCCTTTCCGCTTTTACCTACTGTGGTCACCACTTCAACACCGAGAAGTTCGGAAAGTTTTTTAATGTCTACCTCCACTCCAACCTTCTGTGCCTCATCCCACATATTGAGAGCTATTACCGTGGGGATGCGAAACTCCAACAACTCTGTGGTTAAAAGTAGAGCCCTTTCGATGCTCGGAGTTTCGATAACGTTCACGATAACATCCGGTTTTTCCTCCTCAAGGAACTTTACCGCTATTTTTTCGTCTTCCGATAAAGGATCGAGCGTGTAGATGCCGGGAAGGTCAACGAAGTGAAGGATGTAATCTCCTACTTCAACTATTGCCTCCCTCTTCTCTACGGTAACTCCGGGCCAGTTCCCCACCTTAAGGGAGGTTCCTGCTATGGCGTTTAAAAGGGTGGTTTTTCCTACGTTAGGGTTTCCCGCAAAGGCTACCTTTATCTTTTTCTTGCTCACGAATTTGAGACCTGATCTCAGTTATTAGAGACTTCTATATGGCTGGCCACATCCTCGTCGATGATCAGCCTAAAGTTATCGAGCTTTATAAGAAGCGCCCTTCCATTTTTTAAAAGGACCTTCCCTCTTCTTCCTTCCCTTAATCCCATAGCGTGTAATCTTTTCATGACACCGTCCTTGGCGTTAGCAAACCCTTTAATCATAAACTCTTCTCCGGGGGAGAGGGCTGAGATGTTCATCCTTTCACCTCCTTACTGATATTAAGATACAATCTCAAAATCTCTTTGTCAAGTTCGAATTCTTACCGTTGCTCCTATGTAAGTTAACGCTTACTTTATAAGGTAGGAGGGGTTAGCTATGAAAGACTTCAGCTGGCTTGAAGTAACTGTAGCCTCCTTGCTTTTCATCTTGGTTATCGGTTCCCTCTGGACGAGGGGGAGAAATTGGCTGGATCCTGTATTTTGGAAACGCTTCGCTATCGTCGGATCTCTTGTTATGTTTACTTTTCTATGGATCCTCACCTTTGACACTCTCTCTAAAACGAGGATAGGAACGGATAGGGTTCCTTCTCCGGACGTCATCAACTACAAGATAACCTACGAATACGATCCTCAAAAAGGCTACTATATGCCCGTTATACACAAGGACAAAAAAGAGCCCCTCTTTGGTAAGGAAGTAAGTCCTCAAGAGGCAATGGAGCTCATAATCAAAGGGAAACTCGTTATTCAAAGCAGAGCTTGTATGAACTGTCATACTCTCCTCGGCAACGGCGCTTACTACGCTCCCGACTTAACTAAAGCTTGGCTCGATCCCAAGTGGGAGAAGATCATGATTCCCGCAACCGAGTCTGAAACTAAAGAGGAGGCTATGGTTAAGTTCTTGATGAATCCGGAGAAATACGCTACTTGGACCCGACGAATGCCGAACTTGAATCTCTCCGAGGAAGAAGCCAAAGCGGTCGTTGCTTATCTCAAGTGGATGTCCGCAATAAATACCAACGGATTCCCCGATCACTTCGGGGAGTCTAAGCTCGCCAAGTTTTAAGGAGGTGTTGCTATGGAAGCGCTTCTCAAACGTATTTGGGGAGACATTAGTTCTCTTCCAGAAAGCAGAAAAATTGCTCTCATGTATTGGACAGTAGCGATCGTGTTGTTCGGTGCACAGCTTATTTTCGGCTTGATCGCAGCGATCCAGTATGTGAACCCGGACTTTCTCTTTGATGTCTTGCCTTTCAACATAGCCCGTATGCTTCACATCAACGCCATGGTGGTCTGGCTGATCATGGGCTTCATAGGAGGCATATACTGGTTACTTCCTGACGAAACAGGGACAGATGTTGTAGGGGCCTCGCTCGGAAAGATAGCTTTTTACCTTCTGACGGGAGCGGTAAGTGTAGTTGTCCTGGTTTACATACTTGTTCAAACAGGAAAAGGTGAGTTCTTCACTATATGGTTCATAAACGAGGGTAGAGAATACATAGAGGCTCCGAGATGGGCGGATATAGGCATAGTTGCGGTTATGGGAATTATCTACTTTAACGTCTTGGCAACCGTTTTGAAGTCTAAGAGAATAACCGGACTTCTCGGGGTTTTGCTTGTAGATCTGATCGCACTCGCCGGTCTATATATGGCAGGGATGTTCTTTACCCCCAACATAACCCTCGACCAGTTCTGGTGGTGGTGGGTAGTCCACCTCTGGGTGGAAGCAACGTGGGAAGTTTTGGTCGGCGTTTTGATGGGATGGGCTCTCATGCACGTTCTCGGAACACCGAGGAGGATCGTTGAAGGGTGGCTTTATTTAGAAGTTCTCCTCGTATTCGGAACGGGTATCTTAGGTTTAGGCCACCACTACTATTGGATAGGAACTCCCGAATACTGGCTCGGAATAGGAGGTTTCTTCTCCTCTTTAGAACCCATTCCTTTGGTAGCTATGATAGTTCATGCGGTTTACGATGCGGGTATGCATAAACTTCATACTGTAAACAGACCCGCTCTCTTCTTCATATTCCTTCAGGCCTTCGGCAATTTCTTCGGTGCAGGTGTTTGGGGTTTTATGCACACGCTACCTCAGATAAACCTTTACTCTCATGGCACTCAAATGGCAGCTTCCCACGGGCACTTAGCCTTTTTCGGAGCATACGTTGCTACGAACCTTGTCCTCATTTACATAGCCCTGCAGCAAATAAGATCCCCCGAAGGTCCTATCCTTGACAGCAGGACTTGGAAGATAGCTTACGTAGGAATGATAGCCTCTATGGTGGGAATGGTAGGAGCTCTCTTAGTTGCCGGCTTTGCACAAACATTCTTTGAAAGAGCAGTGGGAGGCTCCACTTGGCAAGACTACATCCTTACCCAAATGCATCCCTGGGTAAAGATACCTATGTTTTGGAGATTGGGCTTCGGAGTCTTGTTCTTCCTCTTCTATCTGGTTCTCGTTTACGACATCCTGACCATAGGAAGGAAAGCTAAAGAGCCCTCTGTGGAGGTAAAGCCCGCATGATGAGGGATCCTTACGAAGTTGTGTATATTCTCTTGGCAGGTTTCCTTTACATCCTCTTTGCGGGTCTGTATGCGGGCTTATACACTTATGCCAGAATGACCAACAGCAGGGTTTCCCTTTTGGGATCCCTGCTCTTTTGTTTTTTGATGGTAGCAAGCGCGGTGCCTCTGGTGAAGAACTCCCTTTTTGATCCCTTTTGGAAAGGATTAATAAGTATTGCCACCGTCGTTTACACGGTTATACCTTTCGGTATGTGGAAAGTAGTGGTCACTATAGAAGAACTAAAACACCGAGAAGCGAAGAACTTAAAGGAACGCTAAGGTTATCATCTACGGGAAGAGGTAGGGATTCAACGAAGGCGCAGACTAAAGAGAACAAGAGGGCAACCTTAAAGTCTAAAAAGATCCACAGAGCAAAAAAGGATCCTAAGAAAAAGGCCAAAGATCCTTCCCACGTCTTCTTGGAATTGTAAAAGATAGGATTTTTCCCTATCGTTCTCCCTACGAGTGTAGAAAGTGCATCCCCCACAGCGAGTATAACAACACTTACCACCGCAAGTTTTCCTAACAAAAGAAAGGAAATAAGAATACCTATGTTCCCCAAAAGTGCTTGAATTGAAGGTCTTTCTAAGTTTTCTTCCCTCTCAAGCTTCTCAATAAGTGGCCAGAAGATCTTTACAAAAGGTTCTTTTTTCATAACTACAGCAAAATTCGTTAAGACGACGAAAATCATAAGCACGAGGACAATCGGCGAAGGCAGATACAGGATCAGAGGTATCCATAAACTTATGGCTACAAGGTGAAATATTTGACGCTTTATCTCGAGATCACTCCTTGAGAATTTCTTTGACCCTTGAGTAGACATAGAACCTTACCTTGACCGCATCCGCATCGTCTATAAACATTTCAAAACCTATCTTTGCTCTGTCAGGGGAAATTTCAGTCAGGTTAACAGCCCTTGCGGTTCCCCTCACATGTTCCGCTTCCGAAGGAAAGATCATCTTAAAAGGTATATCCTTGTGAAGGTATTCATTTACCTCTTCCCTTAAAGGGTTTACCCTTATGGAAAATCCTCCTTCGGAGACATCCTCAACTTCAACCTCTTTTTCTTTTCCGTCTTCTAAAAAGATTAGCTTTACAGGGTGTATCTCCGAAGGTGGAACGCGCGCCCCTTTTCTGTCTCCCGCAGGACCTTCAGGGTTTAGAGTAGGCATCGAAAGGACAACGGTCGCATCGCTCTTTCCTATTACTTTGCTCGGAAGTATAAAGGTAGCGTGCTTTAGGTGAACCCTCTTTCCGAGGATGGCAAATCTGTTGAGGAGAGGCGTATTGGTGATCGTAAGCTTTTCGTCGTTTACCTCGATTATTTTTACATGTGCGGAGAAGAAAAAGTCCTCTTCAAATATGAATATTTCAGCATCCTTAGGTTTTTTCATGAAGTTTTAACTCCTCTACTCGCTTTACCAAGCTATCCAAACGCATGCCCCTGGATCCCTTCACCAGAATTATATTTTTATCCTTCGTCCACTTCAACACTTCCTTTAGGAGATCTTCTTTATTTTCCACCCACATACCCCTGCCTCCGGAACGTTTAAACTCCTCGAAAGCAAACTTAGAGAGCTTCCCGTAAAACAGTCCGTAATCTATACCCGCTTCCTTTATCCACTTTCCTGCCTTTGAGTGAAGCTCTTCTTCCTTTTCTCCCAGCTCGAGCATATCGCCCATTACTAAAACCTTCTTCCCCGCACAGTCGATAGCGGAAAGCGTTTTGAGGGCGTTCTTCAAAGAAAGAGGGTTCGAGTTGTAGCTGTCGTCTACAAGAGTAAAATCTTCAAACCTTATGAGGTTCATCCTTCCCGGAGGAGGCCTAAATTCAAGTAGTCTACCTTTGAAATCTCTTGGTTCCAATCCGAAAGCTTTGAGAACACAGAAGGAGGCACAGAGAGAGTCAACCAAACCTAAGTTTAGGGAAGGTATCCTGTAAGTCTCTCCGTCAACGGTTATATCAAGCCCTTCCAAAGAGATCGAAACCCTATCCGCTTTTATTTTTCCTCCGTCTCCGAAGGTAAACACCTTACCCTTTAAAGAATAGTAATCCAGCGCATAACGGGGAAGGACCGCCACATGATCTTCCTGCATTTCGTTGAAGATTTCACCGTTGCCTTTTATTACATTCTCGAGGCTACCGAGGTTTGGAGGTGCTCCTCTCCTAAAGCTGTAAGAACCCTGACCGACGGTTGCGCTAAGGCCCTCAGTTTTTCCACATCACCCAGCTGGCTTGCTCCCATTTCGAAAACCGCAACTTCTGGATTCTGTGGCATGTTGGCCAACACTAAGGGAAGTCCTATCTGTGAGTTTAGATTCCCTTCACTTTTGTAAGTTCTGTAGACACCGCTCAGAAGAAAATGTATGAGATCTTTGGTAGTTGTCTTCCCAGCTGATCCTACTACGCCTATAACCGTCCCTTTAAAGTTTTCCCTTTTAAAGCGGGCGATCCTCCTCAAAGCATCCAAAGGGTCGTTGACTACAAGGGCAAATTTTCCCTTAGGGACAGTTTTCGGAGGCCTACGACCTATTACTCCGACCGCTCCTTTCGAAAAAGCCTCTTCCAAGAAGTCGTTGCCATCGAACCTACTTCCCTTAAGAGCAACGAAAACCTGACCTTCTTTTAAGGTCCTCGTGTCTATCGAAAAACTATTTGCGTAAACTTTTTTGTCTCCTAAAAGCTTCCCTCCCGTTATTTTTTCCAGATCACGAGCTCTCATTCTTTTAAAAAGCTTAACGCTTCCATGACCGCATAGTTAGTCAGATCCATATGCAAGGGTGTAACGGATACGTAGCCTTCCCTTACCGCACCGTAGTCGGTGTCCTCTTCTCCTTCCCAGCCGAACTCTTCCGCTGCTATCCAGTATAGAACCTCACCGTAGGGGGAGGTGTATCTGAATACCTTCTCCCTGTAGTTCCTCTTCCCTTGGCGTGTTATCTTTATCCCTTTGATTTCGTCTCTCCTTAGGTTCGGAACGTTTACATTAAGGTAGGTGTTTTCAGGAATTCCTCTTTCCAAAATTTTGCGTGCGACCTTAACGCACCAGTGAGCGATGTCCTCAAACAGGAAATCTTCTCTACCGAAAGCGGAAAAAGCCACCGAAGGTATACCCAGGATACACCCTTCCATCGCTGCGGACACGGTCCCCGAATAGGTTATGTCTTCCGCAAGGTTAGGTCCCTTGTTTATACCGGCACACACTAAATCCGGCTTTTTGCCTTCCAAAATCACGCGATAACCAAGATGAACACAATCCGCAGGTGTTCCGTCTACGACCACGTAGAAGTCCTTCTCCACCTGCCTCATCCTTAAAGGCATAGTGAATGTCAAGGAATGCCCGACACCGCTGAGATTCCTATCGGGAGCTACAACGATAACCCTACCCAAAGAGGAAAGAGCTTCCCTCAGGGCTATCAGACCTTCGGAGAAGTATCCGTCATCGTTGGTAAGGAGTATGGTAGCCATTTAATCTCTCAACATAAGGAGTCTACCGAGGGCTATAAAACTCAAGTAAGGTAGCTCTTTTCTTTTTGCGATCTCTTGGTAAATTTCCTGAGACTTTTCTGGGTTCCTTTCCTCAAGGATAAAGGCCCTCAATAGCTCAGAGGATATGTGGTTAAAACTATCTTTATCTATAGACTCCAGTAAACTGAGGGCTTCTTCCTTTTTGCCTTTTTCGTATAGCATATATGCCCTTTTCTCCAAAGCGAGGGACCTCAGATCCTCGTCCTTAGCCAAAGTTTCGTCTATGTCTCCTTCCCCGGCTCTTAGGATAAGCTCGTAAACGGTTCCTCTTAGTTTTTTTAAGGCTTCCTCTTTTGAAAGTTTTCCTTCTCTGTATTCCGTATAAACTGAGGACATTTCCATGAGCTTCTGTTCCTTGTATTGAGAATAGTAGTGGAAAGAACCTACTACAACGGACAGAAGAAGAGCACCGAGTATTCCTAAGAGAACTTCTCGCGGAAGCGGTATCATACCGTCATTATCTCCTCTTCCTTGGCGCTCATTATCTTGTTAATTTCCTCTATATGAGCGTCGGTTATCTTTTGAAGCTTTTCAAGGGCTCGTTTTTTTTCATCTTCGGATACACCTTCAAGATCCTCTATCATTTCTTTCGCATCCCTCCTTAAGTTCCTTACCGCTATCCTCGCCTCTTCCGCGAGCTTGTGGACCATCCTAACCAGCTCTTTTCTCCTCTCTTCAGTAAGGGGCGGGAGGTTTATGCGTATTATGTTCCCTTGTGTGTTGGGGACCAAGTTCAGTTCTTCTTGGATGGCCTTTTCTATGGCGGGAACCGCGTTAGCGTCCCAAACTTGGATCATTATCTGGGCGGGTTCGGGAATCGATATGGTTCCGAGCTGTTTTATAGGAACTTTAGATCCGTAGTAGTCTACCTTGATCTCCTCCACAAGAGCACTCGAGGCCCTTCCGGTTCTTATCCCCGCAACCTCACCCCTGAAATGCTCCACACTCTTTCTCATATCCTTGTCCGTTTCTTTTAGGATCTCCTCTATCTCTTGCACCATGGCTATGAATATTTTACATCCACCTCCTCAACGATCTTTATACCCCTGAGATCTACCTCACAGAGAAAGGCCTTTACTTCAAGGCCCTCTCGGGAACCCCTCATTAACGTTTGGCTAAAGCGTCTATCTGTTTCCCAGTTAGGCGAGAAGGCTTTAGCGTCGGATCTTTGAATCACAAAATATACACCTACGCTGTATCTATCCTTGACCGCAAGTAGATCCTCTATGTGTTTTGTGCCCCGCAAGGTGGGGGCATCCGGAAAAAGTGCAACGCCGTTTTTAACTAAATTTACCGACTTTGTCTCCACGAGTTTTTCATCGTTTATAAGAAGGTCTATCCTGCTTTTTCCTACCTTTACCTCTTTCTTTAATCTTCCTGTAAAACCCTTTTCTCTTAGAAACTCTTCAACGAGAAGTGGAGGTATGTGGGAGTTCACGCAGACTAAGGAATCGGGGGTTTCTACGAGCAAAAGTTCGAAGGGAAGCTTTCCTGAGCTTTTCCGCGCAAGATACACCTTCGAGCCCTCTTTTAACAGTTCTGATAGTCTTCCCGTATTTCGTAAAAGTGCCTTCACCTTATCTTTTCCCAGCTTAACTTCACAGACAAACCTGTTGATCCTTCTTATAAACGTTCCATCTATCAGGGTAGGGAAACGCATCTTCCCTTGAAAATTCTCTCACTTTGCCGATAATAATTAGTGAGATGATCGACAAGGTGAATATAAACAGGCTTATTAATCAAGCTTTAACTTCGGAGAACAAGGTCAGGAAAAAGGAGGAGGTGTCTGAAACTCAATCCCCTCGTTCCGGTGACGTTGTGAACATTTCTCAAGAGGCGAGGGAGGTTTACTCTTCCGAGGGACTTCAAGATGTCTCCAACAAGGTGGCTCAGATAAGGGATCAGATAGCCAACGGAAGCTACGTAGTTGACGCGGACAAGATAGTAGAAGGCTTTAAAAAGCTCTTCTTCTAAATCTGCTCAAAGAGAACGTCCAAGACTTGGGCTAAGATATCTATCTCCCAGTTTTGGTAGTTCTCCGACCTGTTTACCACCGAAACTATTCCGAGAGCCTCAAAGTAAAGTATCACCTTAGCGAGGTGAACAAGCCCGCATATGCGGGCGGACTTCATCTCCCTTATTCTCACGCGGGGTATGGGTTTGTCCGACTCCCTGAATATGTCAAGAAGCTCCTGCTTCGTGTGGTAATAGAGGCTCTCAAAGTCGCAGGACATGGCAATAAGGTTATCACAAAAGTATCAAAAGGCATCCAAGAGTTTAAACTCCTCCTCAACGTATGCGGGAAGGTCAACCTCCCTCACAAAGCCGTCCTCGATAACCACCGCCATGGTCCCTTCCATGTAGAACTCTTTTACAAATTCGTAAAATTCTTTCTCGACTTGCTTTTTAAACCCTTCATAGGCTTTTTCCTCTTCACGCATGCCCTCCTCTATCTGCCTTTTGAACTCCTCAAAGTCTTCAGCCACCTCTTCCTTCAGCTTTTTAAAGCCTCCTTCCAAGCTCTCCACTTTAAGAGATCCTTCCCTCAAAAATATCCCTATTCTCTCTCCTTCCGCGGAAACCAAGAACTCCGTTCCTTTGACCCCTATGATCACGGATCTGACCCTTATTTTTAGACCTTTCCCGGCTTCCCTTTTTGCTATACGAAAGACCGCCCTTCCTTCTCCCATGCTGAGCTTTTCTAAGCCCTCAACGTAAAGGAGTGAGTTCTCCATAACCACTATCTTTCCCACACCCTTCAGTTTCACAAAAGCCATAGATCGGAAATCCGTTCTGAGTCTATCCCCCACGGTGAGATCTTGGGGAGGCTCTTTTACCGTCAGACCCCTAAGCTTTCCGGGCTTGTAGATCTTCACGCGACCTTTCACGTCAACAATTTGACCCGCTTTCTCTTGACCAAGAGCGAACGCAAAGAAAGCTAAGAAGAAAATCAGAGCCAGCACCCTCATAACCGCCCCTCCTTCCATCTTTTGAAAAGGCTGTGATCAAGGCCTACCTGATCGAGAACCTTCCCTACAACGAAGTTAATTAGATCATCTACCGTTTTGGGGCCGTGGTAAAAGGCAGGGCTCGCCGGAACTATAACCGCCCCCGCTTTCGTGAGTTTGACCATGTTTTCGAGGTGAATTAAAGAGTAAGGAGCTTCCCTTACTACCATAACCAACTTCACCCTCTCTTTTAAGGCTACTTCACAAACCCTGTGGATCAAGTTAATATTCACACCCCCCGCAACGCATCCGAGTGTTCCGGTAGAACATGGAATTACAAAAACCGCTTCATAGAGCTTCAGAGTAGAACCGCTCGCTATAGGAGCGGTGAAGTCTTTCTCGTTCCAGAACCTTGCTCTCGGAAACCTTTTCTCCAAATCCTCCTGAACCAATCCCAATTCCTCTTTGAGGACAACCTTTGCGGTAGAGGAGATCACAACGTCCAGATCAAACTCAGGGTGGAGAACTTCAAGAGTCCTAACGCCGTAAATTACTCCGCTCGCTCCCGTTATACACAGAACAAATTTTTTCATGTGATACCTTTTAGAAAACCTCCGAAGCTCTCAAAGAAGAAAGCTATGACTTCAGGATCTTCAGGCAGCTTTATGAGGGTTTTTTTGCCTTCCCTTTCTACAACCACGGGAGAAGAAAATCTGTCGGGGAAACGGGTAAAGTGGTAGAGGGCTACTATATTCTCGAAAGTTTTATGGGCTTCGGAGGAAGTATCTTCCACCTTAATTTCCATATCCGCGGTTTTACTTACCTGTGCTTTGAGTTCCTTTAGATTATCTTCTAAAAGTTTTTTCAGCGTAGGAGGTGCGGAAACCTTAACCTTAACTCCCCTTAAATCCTTCATCCATTGAGACTTTCCTCCCGTTTTTTTCAGGAGCTTTACCCTCTCTATTTCCATAGAGCTGTCGAGGGCCTTACACATGTCGTAGACGTTCAAAAGAGCAACACTTACCGCGGTAAGGGCCTCCATCTCATAGCCCGTCTTAGCTGTTCCCCTTACGGTAGCTACAACTTCCACAGCCCTTGGCTTTACATAGACCTCAACACCGACAAAATCAAAACCCACTGGGTGACAAAAGGGAAGAACTTCCGGGGTTCTCTTCGCCCCCATTATACCCGCAAGCTTGGTAGCTTCCACGAGGTTACCTTTAGGAAGGCTGTTAGCCTTTATAAGTTTTACCGTTTCAGCTTTTAGCTTTATCCTGCCGAAGGCAGTAGCACTTCTGTAAGTTATAGGTTTGAGTCCTACGTCCGCGGTTCTCATAAGCCTTATTTTAAGCTGGTATACTCTTTATAG
>WFYK01000214.1 GCA_015490105.1 Aquificaceae bacterium
CTCGAAGAGAGCACACGCAAAGAGATAGAAAAACAGATAAAGCGCCTGGAAAGACTCCATCCCGACTCCGCGGAAGCGGGGGTTTTGAGGACTTGGTTAGACTGGGTTTTAGAACTTCCTTGGAACAAAAAAACCGAGGACAACTACGATCTTCAGAGGGCAAGGGAGATCTTAGACAGGGATCACTACGACTTGGACAAGGTAAAGGAAAGGATAATAGAGTATCTTGCGGTTAGAAAGCTCACCAACGGGAAGGAAGGAACAGCTCAGATCCTCGCCTTTGTCGGTCCGCCCGGTGTGGGAAAGACCTCCTTGGGAAAGTCCATAGCGGAAGCTTTAGGAAGGAAGTTCGTGAGAATAGCTCTCGGAGGTGTGCGGGACGAAGCGGAAATAAGGGGACACAGGAGAACTTACGTGGGTGCTATGCCCGGCAGGATAATACAAGCCATAAAGCAGGCGGGAACAAAAAACCCTCTGATCATGCTCGACGAGATAGACAAGCTCGCCATATCCTTTCAAGGGGATCCGGCAGCGGCACTTTTAGAGGTCCTCGATCCTGAACAGAACAAAAACTTCACCGATCTCTACATAGGTCTTCCCTTCGACCTTTCTGAAGTTATCTTCATCTGCACGGGAAACAGGACCGATACGATTCCAACACCTCTCCTTGACAGGATGGAAGTGATTCAGCTTTCGGGATACTCCGAAGAGGAAAAGCTCTTTATAGCTCAAAAGCACCTGATTCCCAAACTTGTTCCCCTGCACGGTCTAAAGCAGGAGGAGGTAATCTTTGAAGACGAAGCCATATTGGAAATCATTAGAGGATACACCAGAGAGGCGGGAGTAAGAAACCTACAGCGCCAAATATCCGCGGTCTTGAGGAAAATAGCGGTAAAGAAGCTTAAAGGAGAAGAGGGACCATTTAAGATAAAGAAAGAAGACGTAAGGAAGCTCCTCGGTGTTCCGAGATATAAGCCAGAACGTGAAAAGGATCCTCTTGTGGGTATAGTTACGGGTCTTGCCTGGACGGAGGTAGGCGGGGAGATTATGTTCGTGGAAGCTACAAAGATGAAGGGAAAGGGAGGGCTTATTTTGACAGGATCCTTGGGGGATGTTATGAAGGAATCTGCCCAAGCAGCACTCTCTTACGTTAGATCCAACGCGGAAGAATACGGTATAGATCCGGACATTTTTGCCAACGTAGACGTACATGTCCACGTTCCCGAAGGAGCGGTTCCCAAGGACGGACCTTCCGCAGGAGTGGCCATAGCGACAGCTTTGGCTTCTCTCTTTACGGACACGCCGGTGAGGATGGATGTAGCGATGACGGGAGAAATAACTCTAAGGGGAAGGGTGTTGCCCGTAGGGGGGCTCAAAGAAAAGATCCTCGCAGCCAAGAGGGCGGGCATATATGAGGTTATCCTCCCGGAGAAGAACAAAGAGGAGGTTTTAGAAGATCTGCCCGATTATGTTAGAGAAAAGATGAAACTTCACTTTGTCAACCACTTAGACGAGGTCTTTAAATTAGCCCTGACTGATTTTAAAAAGGGCCCCAAGAGAAGGGCCCGCAAGAAAAAGTCTTAGAAGGTTATACCGAGCTCAAGCGCGAAAGTGGTCTTGGTGTCTTCGGTATCGTTATCGAAAACCTTATTGTCGGTTTTTATGTAAGCTATTTCCGCCCTTATGAAGGAGTTTTCGGTGGGTTTGAAGGTCGGGGTAACGGTGAAGGTAGTTCCCTTTTGAGCGTTTCCACCGCTGTATATCCCGCTGGTTCCCTCGTCAAAGTATTCGATCCTTACGGGAACGAGAATCATGTCTCCAAAGTTGGGTGTCACATAAAAAGCTACTCCGTAAGCACTGTCGTCCTGACCTGCTTGTTTGGCGGAGTCATCGAGCCACTGGTAATCAAAGTTAAGGCCGAGTTCCACTATTCCGACGGAGTAGCCGAGAACCACGTCTATCAGGTTTTTGTAAGCGGTGTAGTCGTAGTAGCTTACCGCGTAGTCTATACCGGCAATGCTTCCCAAGGAACCTACCGCAAAGGCTTCTTGCCTGTTAGGATTAAGAGCGTCATGGTTGTATTCCGCGTAAAGGCTTATGTCTTCAGTTAAGTTGAAGGTCAGTCTTGCACCGGGGTAAATTACGGGCTGGGCATACCAAACGGTTCCGAGGGTGATGTTCTTGTTGTCGTAGGTGTTTACTACCTCCGCACCTATGTTGGTGGTAAGGTATCCCACATCCAGGGAGATCTTTTCAAAGGGTGAAAAGGTCACGTATCCCCAAAGGATACCCGCCTCGTTTTGGGTAATGTCACCCGTAGTGTAGGAAAACATAGAGTTAGGAGCTCCACCGTCCCAAAGGGAAGGTGCCAGGAAGGCTCCAAAAGCTATGTCAAAGCTAAACTCGTCGCTTCCCCCTGAGAGGCCTATCACCGCGTTAGAGATTTTGAAAGCATCCCCGTCGGGATTTTTAGTGTAGAAGTAACCTGCACTCAAGCCTCCGTAAAGCTCTACAGGGAGGGAGACCTCCAGTTTGTAGGTCTTCTCCTCCGCGAAGGAAAGGGCGCTGATGCTAAGAACCCCTGCGGTCAAGAGAAGCTTTTTCATTTCCTTTCACCTCCTTCGGGATTGTTTTCCATAAAAAAAGAAAGGGGGGCGGAGTGGAGGACCACCCCGAAGCTTTTAAAGGTTGTAGGCCTTTTCCGCATGCTGTGTGCTGTCAAGACCTTCAGTTTCTTCCTCTTCGGATACCCTGAGACCCGTAAGAGCCTTCGCTATAAGGACTATGATCGCGGTGAGAACTCCGGAGTATACGATAGTAGCGATAACACCTACGACCTGGATGAGAACCTGTCCGGGGTTACCGTAAAGGAGTCCCGCGGAACCTCCGACTTCCGGATCCGCGAAGACACCCGTAAGGATCGCGCCTACTATTCCCGCTATTCCGTGTATACCGAAAACGTCAAGGGCGTCGTCGTATCCGAGGGAAGCCTTGAGCTTGGCTACCGCAAGGTAAGCCAAGACACCCGCTATAGCTCCTATGAAAAGGGCACCTACTGGGTTTACAAAACCCGCCGCCGGTGTGATAGCAACGAGTCCCGCTATTATTCCGGAAGATATTCCTACTACCGTGGGCTTTCCTGCATCCATCCACTCTACGAACATCCAAGCCAGAAGCGCTGCGGAGGTCGCAACGGTGGTGTTAAGCATAGCGTATACCGCTACAGTGTCCGCAGCAAGTGCGGAACCTGCGTTAAATCCAAACCATCCGAACCAAAGTATTCCCGCTCCAAGAGCAACAAGGGGAACGTTGTTGGGCATGAGAGATGTATCCTTTCTCTTTCCGAGGATAAGGGCCGCGACGAGACCGGCGATACCCGCGTTTATGTGAACGACGGTTCCTCCTGCAAAATCAAGGGCTCCGTGCTCACTCAAGAAACCTCCGCCCCATACCCAGTGAGCTATAGGAGGGTAAACGATGATACTCCAGAGAATACAGAAGATTATCCAAGCGGAGAACTTCATCCTGCCAACGAGGGATCCGCTAACGAGTGCGGTAGTAATCGTTGCAAAGGTAAGCTGGAACATAACGTCCAAGAGGGCAGGGTATCCGGAATCACTCAAACCTGAAACTCCCTTGGCAAAGACATACTGAAAGGGATTTCCCATAAACTTACCGAGGTCATCTCCGTAGGCTATGGAGTATCCTACCGCTACCCAAGTGATGGTAACGATCGCGAAGGCTACGAAGGACATAGCAATGGTATTCAGAACACTCTTACTCCTGTCGAGACCTCCGTAGAAAAGAGCAAGACCTGGAACGGTCATGAAAACGACTAAGGCGGAAGATATAAGCATCCAAGCGGTGTTACCCGTATCTATTTTTTGCTCCCCCGCGAAGGCGGGGAGAGCGAGAGCTAAAAGCCCGATTAAAGTTGCTAAATTTAACCCTCTCATAGCCCGTCCTCCCTCAATTAGATGTCAAAGTAGAGCTCAAACTCCTTCGGGTGGGGAGTGAATCTGAGCTCATCTATCTCCGCTCTCTTAGTCTCTATCCAGAGCTGGAGAAACTCTTCGGTGAATACCCCACCCTTGAGGAGGAAGTCCGCATCCTTTTCGAGCTCGTTGAGAGCTTCCTCAAGGGATCCGGGAAGCTGAGGTATACCTTCGAGCTCTTCGGGGGGCAAGGAGTAAATGTCTTTGTCGAAGGGCTCTCCGGGATCGATCTTGTTCTCTATTCCGTCTATCGCGGCCATGAGGATGGCACTGAAGGCAAGGTAGGGGTTGGAGGTTGCGTCAGGGAACCTTACCTCTATCCTCTTAGCCTTGGGATTTTGAGAATACATGGGTATCCTTATCGCCGCGGACCTGTTCCTTGCGGAGTAAGCGAGTCTTACGGGAGCTTCAAATCCGGGAACGAGCCTGTGGTAGGAGTTGATTGTGGGGTTGGTGAAAGCAACTATAGCCCTTGCGTGCTTGAGGATACCGCCTATTGCGTAGAGAGCGGTTTCAGAAAGACCCGCGTATCCGGAACCCGCGAAGAGGTTCTCTCCACCCTTCCATATGGAGAAGTGGGTGTGCATACCGGAACCGTTATCGTTGGGCAGGATCTTAGCCATGAAGGTAGCGTATTTCCCGTGCTTGGCAGCTACGTTTCTCACCACATACTTGTAGAGAAAGAGTTTATCCGCCTGATTGACAAGGGAGTCGTATCTGATGTCTATCTCCGCTTGACCCGCGGTGGCAACTTCGTGGTGGTGGAGTTCAACGGTTATACCGAGCTCGGAAAGTATGGAAACCATCTCGTTCCTGAGGGCCATGGTCTTGTCCAGAGGAGGTGCGGGGAAGTAACCTCTCTTGTGAGGTATCTTGTAGCCGTTGGAGGTAACCTCCCTGTTCCACCAACCTTCTTCAGAATCTACTCTCCAGAAGGCATAGTTGGCTGCGGTTCCGAACTCTACCGAGTCAAGGATAAAGAACTCCGCTTCAGGTCCAAAATAGGCGGTATCTCCTATGCCGGTCTGCTTGAGATACTGCTCCGCCTTTTGAGCTATGTATCTTGTGTCCCTTCCGTATCTTTCTCCGGTAACAGGGTCGTAGATATCACATATCATCACAAGTGTTTTGGGCTCTATGAAGGGATCTATGAAAGCGGTGTTGGGATCGGGCTTGGCGAGCATGTCGGACTCGTTTATAGACTGCCAACCCCTTATAGAAGAACCGTCAAAACCCCTTCCGTTTTCAAAGGTGTCCTTACTTATCTCATAAGCGGGTATGGTCAGGTGTTGCCACTGACCGAAGGGGTCGGAGAATCTCAGGTCGACGTATTCTACGCCTTCCTTTTGAATGAGCTCAAGAACCTCCTCAGGAGTATACTTGGGCATGCTTACCACCTCCTTTATAGGATTTTTTTAAACAGCCGCTTCTCCTTTCTCGCCGGTCCTTATACGGACCACCTCCTCTACAGGGATGACGAAGATCTTTCCGTCACCCACCCTACCCGTTTGGGCGGTCTTGACGATGGTCTCTACCACCTTGTCAACGTCTTCATCTTTTACCACCACTTCGATCTTGACCTTAGGTAGGAAGTCGATCACATATTCCGTTCCCCTGTAGATCTCCGTGTGTCCCTTCTGCTGGCCGAAACCTTTGACCTCGGTGACGGTCATACCACCTATGCCGATCTCCACAAGAGCGTCTTTGACCTCATCCAACTTAAAAGGTTTGATGATAGCTTCTATCTTCTTCATCTTCACCTCCTCCTGAAAGGTAGTTTGCAACAAGTATGCCAAACTTTAACCCTGATGAGTAAGGGGAAATTTTCAAGCGGTGCGACAAAATTGTTAACAAAATTGTCAAATTGTTAACACTTATCTTGGTTTTCGAGTATTTCCACGAGCTTTTTGGCAGCCTCCTGCTCCGCCTCTTTTTTGCTTCTTCCTCTACCTATAGCGGTAAAGCCCTTTATTGACCCTTCGACCGTAAACGTTTTTGCGTGATCGGGTCCCTCTACGCTGATGACCCTGTAGGTGGGTCTTTCCTTCCAAAGCTTTTGGGTTATTTCCTGAAGGATGGTCTTGTAGTCCTTTTTTACCCTCCTTTCCTTTACCGCCTTTATTATCTTTTCGCCGAAAAGACGCTGGAAGATTTCTCTGACGAGGTTCGCATCCCTTCCGCTGTCTATGTAAACCGCCGCCCATAGGGCTTCAAAAACGTCGCCAATTATAGAAGGGTTTTTCCTGCCCCTCGATATGAGGATGTGATCCGCAAGGTTTATCTCCTGGGCAAGCTCACAAAAGAACTCCTCACTTATGAGGTAGGCTTTCAAAGGTGCCAAGGTCCCTTCCCTTCTGTCGGGAAAACTCGAAACGAGAAGGTCAACTATTATGAAGTTAAGAAGAGCATCCCCCAAAAACTCTAAGATCTCATAGTGAGAGGTTCCCTTTTCCTTAGCGTAGGATATATGGGTAAGCGCTTGAAGGAGGAGATCTTTGTTTTTAAAGGTGTAGCCTATCTTTTCCTCTAAGGCTTCATGCATCCTCAGGCTTTTTGAAAACCAGACAGGCGTTCGTCCCTCCAAAACCGAAGGAGTTAGAGATAACCACGTTTACGTCCATCTTCTGGGCTCTGTTGGGAACGTAATCTAAATCGCACTCAGGATCCGGGTTTTCCAAGTTCATCGTTGGCGGAATTATACCCGTTTCTATGGTTTTTACCGATGCCACCGCCTCTACCGCGCCCGCAGCTCCCAGGAGGTGCCCTATCATGGATTTGTTGGAACTTACTTTAAGCTTGTAAGCGTGATCCTTGAAAAGATCCTTTATGGCCATAGTTTCCACTTTATCGTTCAAGGGTGTAGAGGTTCCGTGGGCATTTATGTAGTCTACATCTTCGGGCTTTAACCCCGCATCTTCGAGTGCGAGTTTCATACACTCGTAAGCTCCCTCTCCGCACTCGTGGGGAGCGGTTATATGAAAAGCGTCGTCTGTAGCTCCGTATCCTACCAGCTCCGCGTATATTTTTGCACCTCTCGCCTTGGCCTTTTCGTAGTCTTCCAAAACGAGTATCCCCGCACCTTCTCCCATAACAAAACCGTCCCTGTCTTTGTCAAAAGGCCTTGAAGCTTTCTGGGGTTCGTCGTTTCTCGTAGATAAGGCCCTCATCACCGCAAAGCCCGCAACTCCCAAAGGTGTTATCGCCGCTTCGGTTCCACCAACTATCGCAGCGTCAATGTCCCCGCTTTGGATCAGCCTGAAGGCATCCCCTATGGCGTGGTTTCCGGTAGCGCAGGCGGAAACAACGCAGTAGTTAGGACCTTTAAATCCGTGTTTAATCGCCACGTATCCTGAAGCCATGTTGGAGATGCCGTAGGGTATAAAGAAGGGAGAAACCCTCCTTGCTCCCTTCTTCTCAAGAACCCCGTGCTCCCTTTCTATATCCCTAAGCCCTCCTATACCTGTCCCTATTATTACACCCACCTTGTAAGGATCGTATCCCGCTTCCTTAATACCGCTGTCTTTTATAGCTTCTTCGACCGCAGCGACCGCATATTGAATGAATAGGGAAAGCCTCGACGCTTCCTTCTTGTCCATGAAGTTCAAAGGATCGAAGTCCTTTACCTCCGCTGCGATCTTTACCGACAGGTTAAACTCGTCAGGGTCAAAACTCTTTATGTGATCTACACCGACTGTTCCTTTAATTAGATTTTCCCAGAATTTATCAACACCTGTTCCTATGGGGGTCACAGCCCCCAATCCGGTAACTGCGACCCTGCGTTTTTTCATCCACCTACCTTTTCTTTGAGGTAATTGAGAACGTCTCCTACGGTTTGAATCTTCTCCGCATCTTCATCGGGAATGTCTATCCCGAACTCTTCCTCGAAGGCCATTATTAGCTCTACCACGTCCAAGGAGTCCGCTCCGAGGTCCTCAACGAACTTAGCCTCGGGGGTAACCTTCTCCACTTCCACACCCAATTGGTCCGCGATTATCTGCCTTACCCTTTCTTCGAGAGCCATCTTTCCCACCTGTTTACCTGAGCCCCGAAGAGAGCTCAGGTGCCGGGCTATTTATACCGCGCCTTTTTAAAGGGTGTCCACCGACCCGGCAGGCGCCTTTTGGACACCCTGAACATCCCCACATTTACAGCCACATTATACATCAGCTTGTCAGGGTCTTTGAGTAAAATTTTATGAGCTATGAAAAACTACGAGGGCAAGTTTCAGGCGGAAGGCTTCAAGTTCGCTATTGTCGCTTCCCGCTTTAACCACGCGCTGGTAGATAGACTCGTAGAAGGTGCCATAGATTGTCTCATCAGACACGGGGCTAAGGAGGAAGACATCATCGTTGTCAGGGTTCCCGGATCGTGGGAAATACCGGTTGCGGTAAAGAGAATTCTCACAAAGGGAGAAGTGGATGCAGTGATCGCTTTAGGTGTTCTCATAAGGGGAGCTACACCCCACTTTGAATACATCGCTTCGGAAGTTTCCAAAGGCTTAGCCCAGTTATCTTTAGAGTTTGGAAAGCCCGTATCTTTCGGCATAATCACAGCAGACTCCTTGGAACAAGCGGTGGAGAGGGCCGGCACAAAGATGGGGAACAAAGGATGGGAGGCATCCCTTTCCGCTATTGAGATGGTAAATCTATTTAGGGAGCTTCCATGAGGTTCAGAAGAAAAGCCCGGGAACATGCCCTCTTGGTTATGTACAGGTGGGACATGCGGGGAGAAAACCCCGATCAGCTCATACAGGAGGTCTCCCAAGAGAGAAAGATAGGAAATCCTAAGGTAAAGGAATACACCACAAATCTTGTTAAAACCACCCTTGAAAAACTTCCGGAAATAGATTCAATGATCTCCGAACACCTTCAAAACTGGGATTTCGATAGACTCGGCTACATAGAAAGGAACGCACTGAGGCTTGGAATTGCGGAACTTCTCTATCTTAACCCTCCCGATCCGGGAAGGGTTTTCAACGACTTTGTGAGCTTAGTAAAAAAGTTTGCGGATGCAAAAGCGGGAAAGTTCGTGAACGGTGTGATGTCAAAAGTTTACAAAACCGCAAAGAGGTCTACCTCTTCAGCGAAAAAATAAGGTTCAAAAGAAGAGTAAGAACCAAGCTCAGTATAAGGGAAGTGGCTATCGGGAAATAAAAGGTAAAGTTGTCCTTCTTTATAACTACGTCTCCCGGGAGCTTTCCTAAACCTAAAGGCAATTTTTCCGCAAAGGTGAGAATTACTCCTAAAAGAACTATCATTATCCCCAAGACTATGAGGAGTTTGCCGATCTCCCCCATCGCTATAATATCTTAATAGGCACGAAGCGGGTGTGGCGGAACTGGCAGACGCGCCGGACTCAGGATCCGGTGCCCGTAAGGGCGTGAGGGTTCGACTCCCTCCACCCGCATTTAATTTCGCATGCGTTTTTTAATAATCGGGGATGTAATAGGTCAACCGGGCAGAAATGCTCTCAGGGAACTTCTCCCAAAACTAAAGGATGAAAAGAAAGTAGATGTAGTTCTTGCAAATGTAGAAAACTCCGCCGGGGGATTCGGTATAACGCGAAAGGTCTACGATCAACTCAAAGACTACGGTGTTGATGTTATGACTTCGGGCAATCACATATGGGATAAGAAGGAGGTCCTTCAGTTTATAAACGACGTCCCAGATCTTCTCAGGCCTGCCAACTACCCGGAAGGGGTTCCGGGAAAGGGCTACGGGATCTTTGAGAAAAACGGAAAGACTTTTGCGGTAATAAACCTGATGGGGAGGGTCTTCATGGATTCTTCCTTGGATAATCCCTTCAGGATATTTGACAGGATTTTCAACGAGATAAAGTCCAAAACCCCCATAATCCTCGTAGATTTTCACGGAGAGGCTACCTCAGAAAAGTGGGCCTTCGGGATATACGCGGACGGGAAAGTTTCTGCGGTCTACGGCACGCACACGCACGTTCCTACAGCGGACGAATGCATACTCAAGGGAGGCACCGCTTACACCACGGATGTGGGTATGACCGGGCCATGGTATTCGGTGATAGGTATGCACCATAAAGAACCTATAGAAAGGTTCCTCTATGGCCTTCCGAGGCGTTTCAAAGTAGAGGAAAAAGAAAAGGTAGTTTTTAACGCCCTTTTGGTGGATATAGACGACGATACGGGAAGAGCAACGTATGTGGAGAGGATAAAGACCTTCGTGGACTAAGTGGGGTTATCGCACTCCTCCCCTTCCCTGAAGCGATGGTGACAGTGAGGACATACCTTAGCTTTTCTGTAAACTTCTTCACAGCACATAGGACACCTCTTTTTACCCTTGAGGAGAAGAAGAGGATTAAGGTTAAAAACAACCTTTCCCAGGAAAATCGTTAGCATAAAAGCTCCTATTACCCCCCAAGCTTTCAAAACTGTAGTCTGGTCATAGTTCTTGATCCAAAAGTAG
This sequence comes from Aquificaceae bacterium, assembly GCA_015490105.1. Lineage (GTDB taxonomy): Bacteria > Aquificota > Aquificia > Aquificales > Aquificaceae > Hydrogenivirga. Next base: position 10,433 of record WFYK01000214.1, read on the forward strand.
GTGGCTCCCAAGGAACCTATCCAGAAAGCGATCTTTCTATCAACAAAAACGTTAGCTATAACGTATATCAGAGCAACCCATAGAAAAAACCTTACCAAGGGTTCTTCAAGGATCTTAAATAACTCCTGAAAGCCTTCCACACCTATATCTTAACCCCCGAAGAGATCTTTCTCTAACTCTAAGAGCCTTTCCTTTACGGTAATCCCCTGAGAATAACCTCCTAAGGATCTCTTACCCACTACCCTATGGCAAGGTATGATTAAAGGAAACCTGTTTACCTTCATGCAGTAGCCTACAAACCTCGGGTGGGTTCCCGTCAAACTGGCGAGCTCTCCGTAGCTTATGGTTTCCCCAGGGGGTATCTTTTCTTTCAAAAATTTGTAGACTTTCAATGCTTTATCAGGTATTCCATCTGTGTTTAGGGCTTCCCACCTTACCTTTACATCCGCTTTTCCTTCCGTATATTCTTTGAAGCACGAAGGGATTAAACCTTTTTTAGGACAAGTAAATTCATGTAAGGATATTATCACTTTACTTATTCTTTTTCTATGTACACGTAAACAAACCTTAATATCGAATAAATAAAAAGCATACAGTCCATCAGTCATTTTCTCTTGCTATTATTTCCCAGTTGCTGTAGGAAAATATCGGTTTTCTAAACACCTTTTTCTCTAAGAAGTCAATAATCTTATATTTTAGTCTCTCGTGTTTAGCAAGTTTCCTTTTTGGTTTTCCGCTTTTAGAATAGTTCAGCTTATCTTTCCAAAAAAACTGTTTTATTCTTTCTTCCATAACTTTCGGATGGCTTCCTTTAAACTCTGGAATCTTTCCTAAAGGTCCGTAGTCAAAGGGTTCGAATTCTTCATGAATATATCCAGTATGTAAGCGATTTTGTTCCATCCCTTTTGAAGCCATAACTTCCGGAGGTCTTACCCAACCGTAATGGTAGACATATACAGGAATATGAACAACCCTTAGCTTTCTACCTTTTATCCTAAAAGATTGTGCATCCTTATATGACTCTACACCTATATGGTTTCGAACAATACGTATTTCATGCTGATACCAACCGTGAAAGGGTAAATAGTGCCAATAGTCTCCCCAAAAGTGATAGTAATTAAGGAGAAACCCTTCAACCCTTTTATCGTGGAGATACTTCTTGCAAAAATGAACGATCTTTTCTAAATCGTTCTCGTGAATAACTTCATCAGCTTGTAAGTATATGCACCAATCCCCAGAGCACTTGCTAAGGGCAAAATTAGTTTCTCTTCTTAGTATTTCTCCACCTTTAAAGTATCTTTTATCCCACACTCTCTTGAAAATCTTTATCTTGGGAGAGTTTATAGACCTTATCACCTCTTCAGTATCATCATCACCATCACCCAAAGCTACGATAAATTCGCCAACTATAGGAAGGATCGATAAAATACTTTCCTTAATTGGATAGTAGTATTTAACTGCGTTCCTAACTACAGTAAAGCCACTTAACTTCATCTTTTACACCTCACCGTTGTGTATATAACTAACCCTACAAATAGAACTCCCCCCAGAACAGAAAGAACAGATCCTATACCCATCAATGCCATGAAGAGGATAAGCTCAGGATTTTCTATGTATGCGGTTCCGGGAGTTTTTCTAGGAGCGCCGAACGTTCCCGCCCAAAAGAGGCCTAAAACGAAAAGGATCATCCCTACCGCATAGAGACCTATCTGGAAAGAAGGAAGTTTCCTCAGGTTTAACGAGCAAGTCTCTCTCAAATAAAGGTAAGTCACCCCCATTACACTGATCAGGATGGAGGCTATCACACCGTGGTAGTGGGCGGGTATCTTAAGATCAGAACCTGCGATCAGGTAGCCCATAAGGGCACCTAATATGTAAAGCAGCGAGCTTGCCTTTAGGGTGAAGTTTTGAACTTTTAGTAGGATCCAAAAACTGTAAGGTATGGTGGCAAGCCCTATCCCTACCGCATAACCTAAAGTGGTTAGCTCTTTGAAACTCAAAGGATCTTTAGGCAAAAAACTCAAGAAAGCATACGAAAGCGGAAAGGGAATCAAAAAGAAAGGTAAAAATTTCACCACACCAGGTAGTTTCTTACCATCCTTTTGGACCATAAGTGTCCAAAGGGAGACAAGCAGTGAGGCGTTTACAAACTGGTGAATATGACCCCCTAACCAGTAAAGTCTTTCAAAAAATAGGTGAATCTCCTCCCTGTTTACAACCTTGAAGTAGGTTACTAAAACTGAAAGAGGAAACAAGGGTAGTAAAAGTATCCCGACTGAAACAAACCTCTCAAGCGGATCTTCACAAGAAAAACTCTTTACAGCCTTTCCCAAAAGCCTAATGCACGCTACAGAAAATCCCACACCTAACAGGATCAAGGAGATAAAGAACACCCAATGACTTATGGTTGGAACGTAGTTGTTGTGAACGGGGGTTCCTAAGCCAAAAAGTGAGCTAAAGAACACACCCAGTGCCCCTACAAAGACCAAAAGTGTGGAGAATTTATCTTCTTCTTCGTCTAAAACCCTATAGCTCACGAACATAAAGAAGGAAAGAAGAGCTACAATGAGGGCAAGGTCAACGTGGCCTATTAACCAATGGTAGAAGATATCTTTAGGGATCCACTTCTCTATTAGAGGGGTCCTCGCAAGTGCAACCGCGAGGGCAAAAAATCCTCCCGATCCGATAGAAAAAACAAAGATCAAAAACCATAAACTCATGAACCCTTGCGCCTTCTTCCCAAAACCTTCAGCGGCAGTCCCCAAACTTGAGTAAAAAGCTTTCCCGCTTTGTGATCGAAGGCGTCTTTTTCAGAATAAGTAGCGAGATCTTCCACATAAAGGGAGTTTTCTGATCTCCTTCCAACAACGGATACACTACCTTTGAACAACTTTAATCTGACTTCACCCGTTACCAGCTTTGCAAGGGTTGATGTAAAGGCATCTAAAGCTTCCCTCAAAGGTGTGAACCACAGACCCTCGTAAACCATTTTTGCGTATTCGTGGGGAACGTGTGTTAAAAAGTAGTGAAAGGTAAACCTGTCCACCGTCAAAGACAGAAGATCCCTGTAGGCTTCGTAAAGGACACTTGCTCCGGGAGCTTCGTATATTTCTCTGCTCTTTATCCCTACGAGCCTATTCTCTACCATGTCTATCCTTCCTACTCCGTGCCTACCTGCGATAGCATTAAGGTCCTCTATTAGTTCGCTGAGTTTTTTATACTCTTTTCCGTTCAAGGCTGCCGGCACACCTTCCTTGAAGGTCAAGGTTATGTATTCCGGATCATCGGGGGCTTTTTCGGGAGAGGTTGTTATTTGATACGCATCTTCGGGAGGCTCCTGCCACGGGTCCTCCAAGGGCCCGCACTCTATCGAAACGCCCCACAGGTTTCTGTCTATGGAATAGGGTTTTTCCTTGGTTACCTTTACGGGTATGTTGTGTTTCTTTGCGTATTCTACCTGTTCTTCCCTCGCTCTAAACTCCCACTCCCTTACGGGAGCGATCACCTCTATATCGGGATCGAGAGCCCACACCGAGAGTTCGAACCTGACCTGATCGTTTCCTTTCCCGGTGGACCCGTGAGCAACGTAGTTTGCATTGAATTTTTTTGCAAGCTCAACGAGTTTTTTGGATATCAAAGGCCTTGAAAGAGAGGCGGTCAAGGGGTATTTGCCTTCGTATAAGGCTAAAGCCCTTAAGGTGGGAAGGCAGTATTCCCTTGCAAACTCTTCCCTGACATCCTCTACTACCGCTTCCACCGCACCAGAAGCTTTGGCTTTTTGCGGTATCTCGGATAGCTCTTCTCCTTGGCCCACGTCCGCGGTGTAGGTGATCACCTCATAGCCTCTTTCCGTGAGCCACCTTACTATTACGGACGTGTCAAGCCCTCCTGAGTAAGCAAGAACTACCCTCTTCATGGATGTATCCTCACCCTTCTGGTATTTTCGTCCAAGACTTCTATCTCCACGAAAATATCACACTTTTTCGGATCCTCTTCCCATTCTACCACGAGGATGCCTTCCCCTATGAGTTCCGAGTAGTCAAAATCCCTAACCCTGTATAGATCCACATGCAGGACCTTTCCCTTTCGGGTAGGGTATTCGTTCACGAGGGTAAAAGTTGGACTTCTAACCTGATAGTTTTCTTTCAAACCCAAAGCCTTAACGAGACCCCTTACTAAGGTAGTTTTCCCAGCACCGAGAGGGCCCTTTAACCCTATAACTTCGTTTCCTTTGAGCTTTTCAGATAACAAAGCCCCCAGCTTTTCCATCTTCTGGGGGCTGTCTACTATGAACTCCTCCACACTACTGGTAGCTTTTGTCCTCCTTGAAAGGCTCTATGCGCATTATTGCCTCGTCCGGGTTTACCTGATCGCCGGGCTTGGCGAAGATCTTCTTGACGATACCTTCTATAGGTGCGTGTATTTCGTTTTCCATCTTCATGGCTTCTACTATGGCTACCGTTTGACCCTGTTCGACAGGTTTACCCTCTTCCACAAGGATCTTAACTACTTTACCGGGCATAGGAGGTGTAACGTCTCCAGGCTCGGTAGCTTTGGGTATGCCCCCTTCTTCCGCGGGGGCTGTGGTTGTTTGAGCACCTCCGGAAGGTATAGCTTCCTTCTTGGGAAAGAGCTGAACCTCTTCAAGTCTTCCATCTACCCTTATGTAATATTTACGGGGTTTGCCCGGTTCTGATTCGACCGAGACGCCTTCGACTTTGACCTTGAACTTATCTCCGTGGTATACCACCTCGAACTCTACCGGTGCTGCACCTACAACTTTTCCTGCTTCTGTTTCCGCTATCTCGGGGATCTCTTCTATGGGTTCTGGATGAAGCTCTCCCTTTTCTCTGAGTGTTAGGAATTCCTTCGCTTGCATAGGGAATAGTATGTAAAGGAGTATTTCTTCATCTGTGGGGTCTCTTCCAAGGAGCTTTTTAAGTTCCTCTTCCGCCTTTTCCCATTCCTGCTGATCCGCCAAATCCCCGGGTCTTACGGAAAAGTCCGGTTCTTTACCGGGGCCGAGGATTTTCTCTACGAGCTCTTTAGACAGAGGTCCTGGAGGTTTTCCGTATTTCCCTTCTACGTAATCCCTTACCTCTTTGGTTATGGTTTTGTAGCGTTCTCCCGTGATAACGTTCAGGACCGCTTGAACACCTACTATTTGAGAGGAAGGTGTTAACAAGGGTGGGTATCCCAGATCCTTTTCGACCCTCGGAACTTCTTCAAGGGCTTCTTCTATCTTATCGAGTGCGTTAGCTTCCATTAGCTGAGCGACCATGTTGGAGATCATTCCGCCCGGTATTTTGTGGATGAGAACCTTTGCGTTCACGCCCGCGTATTCGGTTTCGTATTTTTTATATTTCTTCTTTATTTTCTTTGCCTCTTCCGCAGCTTCCGCTATCTTTGCAAGATCAAGTTCAGTATCGTAGGGTGTTCCCTGAAGCGCGGCGACAACGGTTTCGGTAGCCGGGTGTGAAGATCCGAAGGCTAAGGGTGAGAGAACCGTATCGAGCATGTCAACACCTGCGAGGACCGCCATTATGTGGTTCATGGTTGCCATACCGCTCATGTCGTGGTTGTGTAAAAGAACGGGGATCTTTCCTTCCGTCGCTTCCTTTATACCCTTGATGATCATGTAACACTCGAAGGGTTGCATAATACCTGTTGCGTCCTTGAAAGATATCCAGTCAGGTTCCATCTCCGCAAGCTCTTTCGCGTATTCCATCCACCTCTCGTAGGTGTGAACGGGGGATCTTGTGTAGCTTATCTCTGCGTGAACCTCCCCGCCGAACTCTTTTATAGCCTTTACCGCTACCTCTATGTTTCTGTTGTCGTTCAGAGAGTCAAACACTCTAAAGACGGTTATCCCGTTCTCTATAGCTTTTTCAACGAACTTTTTAACTACCTTGTCAGATCGGGGTCTGTAACCTACTATATTTTGACCCCTGAAGAGCATTTGGAGTTTCGTATTGGGCATCACTTCTTTTATGCGTCTTAGTCTTTCCCAAGGGTCCTCCTTAAGATATCTAAGGCACACATCGTAGGTAGCTCCGCCCCAAACCTCAACCGCGTAGAATCCGCACTTGTCAAGCTTTTCGCAAAGGGGCAGAAGATCGTCCGTTCTTACCCTCGTTGCGAGCTTACACTGTTGACCGTCTCTGGGTGTGAGATCGGTGATGAGTATCTTTTTCCTAAAACCCTTCTTTTTAACCTCTTCCATCTTGCTTTGGATCTCTTCTACCACGTCTTGGACAGTCACCATCAGGGGAACCTCCGCCCAATTTTAAGGTTTTAAAAATATACAACATTTTGTATCATCAAACCTATGCACGAGATAATATTTGAAACCGCAATAGAGTTAGACAGGGTCTGTAGGAAATACGGACTGCGTTACCAGCTTGACCGCAGGACACTGCCGGGAGTTGTAAGATATAAGGGTTTCGAAAAACTTCCAGCACGAGGTAATGGGTTTACTAATCTCAGCTTCTTCTTCTCACTTTATAAGCTAAAAGAATACACCTTTGAGGGATACGGTTTTCTCGGGCCTAATGATTACCACACTTTTTTGAGCGAAGAATACGGAGATTATATGGTGCCTCCCCTTCCAGAAGATAGGCACTTTCACCTATACAAGGTGGAAATCCCATGAGAATTTCCGAAGAAAGGCTTAAAACGCTTTTTGAAAATCTGAAGAATCTAAGGATCCTCGTTGTA
>WFYK01000215.1 GCA_015490105.1 Aquificaceae bacterium
AACTCAAGGATGACCAAATCCTTGTCCCCAAGGTGTTCTTTGAGCCACTCGGGAGAGACGAGCTTGGGCATTGAAAAGGTTAAAGAGCATATTAAAAGAACCAGTCCAACCCACCTCATAATGCATATCAATTTACTACGACGCTGAGCTTTCAACAAGTTTGGTTGGGGTGTAGAGTGGGTCGGTTCACTAAACCTGTTGGACTTCAGAAAGCTCTGTAGCACCCTAAAGCATTTTTGGGTAGGATTTATAAACATCTGCTGAGAGCAAACCGTGAATATTTTGGAAAGCTGGCACGAGTTTATAGAAAGGGTAAGAAGATTTTTCCGCTCAAGGGGTTATCTCGAGGTTTCCACAGCGGTGCTTTTGAAGTATCCGAACATTGACACTAACATAGACCCGATAAAGGTAAAGCTAAGGTTAAGGGGTAAAGAAGAAACCTTTTGGCTACAAACCTCCCCCGAATATTCAATGAAAAAGCTCCTTGCCCTCTACAAAAGGAGTATATTCCAGATAGCAAAGGTTTTTAGGGACAGGGAGTATACCTCTATTCACAGACCAGAATTTCACATGCTTGAGTGGTATAAAGTTGGGGAAGACTACAGGTATCTCATCAGAGAGATAAAAGACCTCTTGAGGGAGCTTTTCGGGTTTGAAGAGTTTAGGGAACTGCCCTTACAGGTTGCATTTGAAGAGTTCTTGGGAATTCAGGTAGAAGAAGAGGAAAAAGCTCTGAAGGAGTCCCTTTCAAAGGCGGGAATACACTTTGAGGAATCGGACGACTGGGAAACCCTTTTCTTCAGAGCCTACATTGAGTTAGAGCGGAAGTTGGATTCGGAAGTTCCCACCTTTTTATACAATTTTCCCAAACCTCTTTGTGCCCTTGCCAAGATCAGGGAAAACTTAGCGGAGCGGTTTGAACTTTTCTACAAAGGTGTGGAGCTTGCTAACGGATGGACGGAGGAAACCGATCCCGAAGAGATAAGATCAAGGCTCGCAAAAGAGGCAAAAAAGAGAAACCTTCCCTTAGATAAGGAGTTCATAAGTGCCCACAGAAGCATACCTCCCTGTAGCGGCTGTTCAATAGGGTTGGACAGGCTCTTTATGCTATGGATAGGAGCTTCGGATCTTGACACCTTAGAGAAAAGGCTGTTTTACCCTTCATTTCCTCTATAATAGCTCTCATGGCTTACTTCCTGCTACCGAGAGGAAAACAGCAGAGCAAGATGGATCTTATCAAAGACGATCTCAGAAACCTTTTGCCCGCCATGAGCTTTCCTATGCTCAACCAGCTGAGGGAGCACCTTATAGAGCACTTCGGTGTAAAGACCTCTCCCCTTGCCCCCGCTTACAGGAGATACAAAAGCAAATTTTGGGAAGAGCTGAGCTTTTGGGCACTACCTAAGAAGGTTCAAGAGGAAATATCGGAACAGGGGCTTATCCTTTCCCCTCTGTTCGGACTTATAAAGCTGGAAGACCCATTACCCGTTTATGAGGTTAGCTGGAGAGATTACTACGAGTTAAAAACGCTCAAAGCCTTTTGGAAAGAACATCTCTCCTCTCTATGGGAAAGAACTGTATTTGGAGAAGTTCTCTACGATTTTTCCTCTCACGACGAAAGGGGTATCGTAGATACCGACTGTGCCCGCAAGGTAATCAGGTTTGTATACATAAGAAAGGGTAAAAAGGTTATAAACTCCCTACCTCACAGAGCCTACACTCTGCGCTACATAGTGGAAAAGGATCTGCCCTGGGAGGATCTCGGGAAGATAAACTTCCTTGACTATGAGGTAAAAGAGATAAAGGAAGAAGATAAACAGGTTACAGTTATCCTTGAAAGTGAAGGGAAATACATATAGAAACCGAACCCCCTTCCGGTAACTCGGGTTATACTTGAATTGTGATGGTTAGGCTTATCGTCAGCATCCTGATTATCACAACGAGCTGGGGGTTTTCCCTCACTCCCTCAGAGGAGAGGCAACCGCTCAGAGACATAGCGGAGATAAAGGCTACACTTAAGACTTTTATGGAACAAGTAGACAAAAGGTTTGAACAAATAGACAAAAGGATAGCAGAACTCAGAAAGGATATGAACGAAAGGTTCAGACAGATAGACAAAAGATTTAAGCAAGTGGACAAAAGGTTTGAGCAAATAGACAAAAGGTTTGAGCAGATCAATATAGAGTTAGACAGGCATGAGAACATAATGGTGGGTATATTTGCGGGACAGATAGCTTCGGTTGCAGCGGTTATAGGTTTTGCTTGGTGGGATAGGAGAACAATTATTAGGAAAGCCGAGAAGCCTGCCAAAATACTTAAATAACACGGGCTTTTGTGAGTTCTTAAACCGCCGTAGGCAGCAAAACTTTACCTCGGCGTTCTTTTTCCGATATTAAAAGCTAAGGTATGGAAGGAAGGAGAATAGAAGGGGTTATTCTGGATGCTTCGCTCTTGCGCCAGCGTGCCCACGAAGCCTACGAGACCGCCAGAACCTTAGAGG
>WFYK01000216.1 GCA_015490105.1 Aquificaceae bacterium
TAAGAAAGGAGTTTGAGGGCGAAAAAGGGGTGTTCTTTGCAAGACTCAGAAACTGGGACACAAGGCCTATTAAGGTGGAGAAAACCTTTAGAGTATGCGTTGGAAGCCAATATCAACTTCCGAGGATAATAGACTCACCCCAAGACTGTGCGGAATGCAAAATAGCCCCAAACCAAAATTACCAAACCTGCGGGCACAGGATAGAGGAAGTCCCAGAAGAGTATCGCCTCCAGTTTGAAAGGGACATCCTCGGCTCTATGCGGGACTTCTTAGGCATACCCTATGCATCGGTAGAGCCTTTCATAGTAAACAGGGAGGCGGTTTTCAAATGTATAGACCCCTCTTTGAAACACCCCTACACTTACGACAGGGACGGAATAGAGCTGATAAGGAACTTTCAAACTAAACAATGGGAAATCCCCTTACCTAACAACCCGAATTTCAAAAACAAGCACAAACCCAGATACATCCACGTGGACCTTGGGGTAAGGCACGACGCCTGCGGTATCGCCATGTGCTACCACAACGGGTTTAAGGCGGTTGAAAAGGTAGACGAAAAGGGTTTCAAGAGAAAAGAATTTATCCCCGAAATAGTGGTCGACTTCATGCTCAGGATAAAGCCTCCTCAGAGTGGTGAAATTCCCATAGCGGAGGTGAGAAAACTCATCTACTGGATAAGAGATCAAGGGATAAGGATAGCTCAGGTTACTTTTGACCAGTTTCAGAGTGTTGACAGCATGCAGATACTCCAGAGCAAGGGTATAGATACGGATTACCTTTCGGTGGACAGAACCCCTGACCCTTACTATACCCTGAGAAACGCCATCTACGAGGGAACTGTCAAGTTTTACGAGTATAAACCCTTTATAGACGAACTTCTGAGCTTAGAAGAGGATCTGGGCAGGGGGATGATAGACCACCCGCCAGACGGGTCTAAGGATGTGGCGGATGCGGTGGCGGGGTGTGTTTTTAACTGCTTTATGAATGCAAAAAGACACGAACCCGTGCAGGTAATTCCCTCAAGAGACGAAGACGAGGACGAAGGTGAGTGGTGGAAAGATCTAATGTTTGGCTAAGTTGCATTTATAACCTATAATTAGTTATAGAAGATGTCCAGTCTGTGGAAGGAGTGGAAAAACTTCCTGAGGAGAGGAAAAACCAGCTGGTATAAGAAACCCAACTTTTCCATCTACGATCAGATGGAGCAATACCCTTATGTTTACTCCGCCCTGAGGGTTTACACTCAGGAGACCCTTCAAGTCAACCCAGACACGGGAAGGCCTTATGAGGTGAGGGTCGTTTCAGGAGGGGATAAAGTAAAAGGGCTGATAGAGGAAGTAGAGGACGCATTCTTAAGGTGGTATCTCAATTTCATTATCCACAACACCTACAAATACGGCGAGGTGGCGGTAGTCTTTGACGGGGATAGGGGCAAAATCGTGGTAATCCCGCCCACACACTACGATTACGACCCAGAAGAGAAGAAGCTTATTGTGAAAAGTGGTATAGGACTTTACAACAAAAGCGACGAGATATCTGAAGACAGGTTCGTCAGGTTTGCAGTCTTTACCGACATGTCCGACTACCCTTACGGAACTTCAATTCTCAAGCCCGTTGTAAGGCTCTGGAAAAGACTCAAGATGCTCGAGGATGCCATCACGGTCTACAGGCTCTCAAGAGCAACTCAGAGATACATATTCAGGGTTTACACGGGGGACCTTCCGCCCGAAGAGGCAAGGCGGTATGTAATGCAGATAAGGGATGACCTCAAGAAAAACAAAATAATAGACCCGAGAACCGGGGATCTTTCTGTAGAGGCAAACTTCTGGGATATAAACGACGACCTTTGGATACCTGTGGGATCGGATGGCAGGGATGTTCAGGTAGACATACTACAAGGCAATCCCAACATAGCGGACATAGGGGACATAGAGTATTTCCTTTCCCAGTTTTTTGGAGCTTTAAACATTCCCAAAGCTTACATGGGTAATGAATACGATGTGAACAGGGCTACCTTGGTTATGCAGGATGTGAGGTTCGGGAGGGTCATAAGGAGCCTTCAGCCTTACTTCGCAAGAGCCTTAGAGGAGTTTTTTGAGAAGTATGTCAAGATAAACGGGGTAGAAGCGACCGTTGAGGTCAAGTTTTACTTTCCGAACATAGAGGACATGGCGAGGATTGAGTATTTGAGTGAAAAGGCAAATCTCCTTACCATGCTCGCTCAGATGGAGCTTCCAGATGGTAAGCCTTTAGTTTCTCCCGAAGAAATAAGGGCTATGTGGAGAGGTGAGAAGATTAAGGAAGAGGCAAGGGAAGAGGAAGGATGATCTTCGGACACGACAGGTGGCTCTTTGAAAGCGTGTTTGACTTCTGCGAGTTTGACGAAAAGATCCTCCTCGAAGCCAAAGCAATAGGTTACCACAATCATCTTGACAGGTCAGACAGGAAGTACGTTTCTCTTCTTATGGCCTTGAAGCTCGGAGACAATCTAAAAGTCTTAAAAAGAAGGGAGGGTAAAAAGAGCAGATACAGGTTTTACAAGCTCAAAGACAGCTTCGAGGAGGATGGATGGCGATACCTATCCGCTTTCATAAACGGAGAGATTTTACAAGTCGAAGCTTATATGAAGCTGAGGGATCTTTTTAAAAAGTATTACAGGGAAGCTTTCGAACTTGGCTACCTGTCCTCAGGGATAGCGGATTACGTCGAGCTTGAGGATAGGGACTACAGGTGGGTGGATTCCTCTCTAAAGCAAGAGCTCAAATACTTGAGACAGTTTCTCGACGATATAGAGGGAGGCAGGGGGAGGATGGATTACCGCAGAAGGTGGCGAATGTATGTAGATACCCTCGATCATGTTTTTTGGGCGGGGAAGGTAAGCGTCATACCCGCAGGTTTCGTAATAGACTGGGTAGTGGACCACAAGGCTGAGAGGTGTGAGGGCTGTAAGTTCTTGAAGATGCATTCCCCCTATACGGTAGAAACGCTTCCGACAACCCCAAGGGCGGGGATGACGATATGCCTGTCTAACTGCAAGTGCAAGCTTAGAGTTAGAAGGCCTAAAAGCCTTCAAGAGTATAAGGTTGCAAGGAGTAGAAACAAGAGAGCCCTTCTGGCAAAGCTTGAGCACATGAAGAGGGGAAATAGATATGGACAGGGAAGAGGCGAAAGAGTTTAGGGGTATAAAGTTTGAGATAGTTGACCTTGACAATATCATCCCTTACGTGAACAACCCCAAGACTCATCCAGAAAGGCAGATACGGGCTCTTATGTCTTCTATAAAGCAGTTCGGCTATGTTGCCCCCATCATAGTAGACAAGGACGACATAATCATAGCGGGGCACGGACGTTATGAAGCTCTGAGGAGACTTGGCTATAAGAAGGTTCCCGTAATCAGGGCGGATCATCTTACGCCTGAGCAGGTGAAAGCTTACAGGATAGCGGACAACAGAATAGCGGAACTCGGGAGGTGGGACGAAGAGCTTTTGGTGGTCGAGCTTGAAGACCTCAAGGGCAAGGGGATAGAGACGGGGTTTACGGATAAGGAAATAGAGAAGCTCCTTACCTGGGTTGAGGAGTTTGAAGACAGGGAAGAAGTGGAAGAAGAAAAAGCGGAAATACTGAAAATTACAAAGCCCGGGGACATCTGGGAGCTCGGCCCTCACAGGGTCATATGCGGAGACTCCACTAAAAGGGAAACTTACGAACGGCTTTTAGGGGGCGAGAAGGTTAATCTCGTGTTTACCTCACCTCCTTACGCGGAGCAGAGAAAAGAAGAGTATGGTGGCATACCACCAGAGGAGTATCCAGAGTGGTTTTCTAAAGTGGCGGAGTGCGTGAAGGAATATCTGAGGCCTAACGGTTCTTTTTTCGTGAATATCAAAGAACATGTAGAGGACGGGGAAAGGACTCTTTACTTTTTTGAAACCATAAAAAAGCTCAGGGCTATGGGGTGGAGGTATGTAGACAGGTTTATATGGCATAAGAGGGGAGGGCTGCCAACCGGGACAGAAGGGAGGCTTAAAGACGCGTTTGAGGACGTTCACTGGCTTGCCCTTTCTGGGGATGTAGATCTTGTGGTTAGAATACTTGATGAAGAAGGAATAAAAACCCTTGGTGTAAATTCCTTCGAGGGATTAATCTTCGTGGACAGCTATACAGAGATTTACCATTTTGCCATTGAGAAGAAAATAAAGTGGAGGCCAAGGGCAGTGGGGAAGGTGGGAAAGTCCTTCAGCGGTAGGAGCAATATAGCGAAAACCTCCAACAAGAATGTTTCCACTCCTCAAATAAAGCAAGAGAGAAGGGGGATTGTCCTCCCCTCTAATGTCCTCCAGATAAAGCCGAACACGGAAAAGTGGGGACACCCGGCGATGTTCCCTGTAGGGCTACCTGCCTTTTTTATAAGGTTGACCACGGAAAAGGGGGACATCGTGATGGATGTATTCAACGGGGCAGGGACCACACTTATAGCAAGCCACCAGCTTGGAAGGACATACAGGGGAATAGAGCTTATGCCCGAGTTCGTGGACATCACGGTGAGGAGGTTTATCAGCTTCGTGGGGGACGCTTTCGAGGTGTACCTCATCAGAGACGGCGAGAGGATTCCATACGAGGAGGCGAAAACGTTTTCGCAGGAGTGAAGTTGACTAATTTATTACCAATAATAAGTTATAATTGGAGGTAGCAAAATGAACAAGCTCGTTCAGTTCATAGAGGAGTTTGTAGAGAAAGGTGAGGTAAGCCCGAAGACTTTAGAAGAGGTTGTGAAGGAGGTCGAGGAGGAGATGGAATCTACCGTTGCTCAGGATCTAATCGCCAGAGTAGAGG
>WFYK01000217.1 GCA_015490105.1 Aquificaceae bacterium
ATAGCCATGTGGGAGATAGCAAGAAAGTCTATAGGGTTACCAACTCGAGGCTTACCTGAGACATAGGTTCCCCTGAACCTTTCTCTACAACGATTATGTTCTCCAGCCTTACCCCAAATTCACCCGGCAGGTAAATGCCCGGCTCTATAGTAAAGACCATGCCCTCTTCTATAACCGTATCCGCATCGGGACCTTTGTAGTAGACGCGGGGATACTCGTGTATCTCAACCCCCACCCCGTGCCCTGTAGAGTGAACGAAGAATTTCCCGTAACCTTTAGACTTTATGTATTCACGGGCTTCTCTGTCCACGTCCCCTATCTTGTTGCCTACTTTTACCTTCTCGAGAGCCTTGAGATGAGCGGTTCTTACTATCTCATAAACTTTCCTGAACTCTCCGGATGGTTTTCCTAAAAATAGCGTTCTCGTAAAATCGGTGCAGTATCCGTTCCAAAGAAGGCCCATATCTATTAGAAGAGCGGAGCCTTCCTTAAGCTTCTGAGAAGAACTCTCCCAGTGGGGAACTGCGGAACCGGGCCCGGAGGCTACTATTGTGGGAAAACTCTCCCCTTGAGCGCCTTCCCGGAAGAACTTAGAAACTATCAGGCCTCTTACCTCTATCTCACTCATTCCCGGTTTGATTTCATTCAACACTTCCCTGTAGACCTTGTCCGAAACCTTTACCCCTTCCCTCATAGTTTTTATTTCCGAAGGATCCTTTAGCATCCTGATCCTGTCGAGAAAACCAGAAAACCCCTTCCACTTTATCTTAGAGCTTCTCAGAGCCCTTCTAAATTCACAGGTTACCCTGTCGCTTTCAAAACCAACTACTTTGAGTCCCTTAGACCTTATAAACTTCTTCAGAAAAGGTATGGCTCTCCCTTCTATTAGAACCACTTCCCAGTTTTTCAGGCTGTTTTTTGCCCTCTCGTAGTATCGCCCGTCGGTGAGGAGGGTTCTTATATCTTTTCCAAGGACTATATAAGCGTGCGTGGACTTAAAACCTGACAGATAAAAAACGTTAGCTTGGGAAGAGAACAGAAAAGCATCCAACGAGTTTTGATTTATAAGCTCAATAGCCTTATCGATCCTTCCCATATCAGTTAACTAAGTTAAGTCCGTAAGATTTTAAAACCTCCCTGAGCTTCTTTTCGTTTTCGGGTTTCATCTCACAAAGGGGCAAGCGAAACTCTTTTTCGCACATTCCGAGCATCCAGCAGGCGGTTTTCACCGGAATGGGGTTAGTCTCTAAAAATAGGGCTTTGAAAAGATCGTAAAGCCTGTAGTGGATCTCTCTTGCCTTTTTAAAGTCCCCCGCAAGGGCACTTGAAGTAAGCTCTTTTACCTCCTTGGGCATTACATTGTTCGCTACAGAGATAACCCCCTTTGCTCCGAGAGCCATCATAGGAAGGGTGAGGCTGTCATCTCCAGAGAGAATAGAAAAGTTATCCCCTAATTTCTTTTTCATCTCAGAGATCCTGTCCATGTTGGCTACCGATTCTTTAGAACCTACGACATTCGGACATTCTTTGACTACCCTATAGAGGGTTTCTACCGATATTTCTACCCCCGTTCTTGAAGGTATGTTGTAAACGAGTATGGGAATGTCCACCTCTTTAGCGACGGTTACAAAGTGCCTGTATATGCCTTCCTGAGTAGGTTTGTTGTAGTAAGGAACAACCAAAAGTGCTCCGTCCGCACCGACTTCCTTTGCGTGGGCGGTCAAGTGGACCGCTTCGTGGGTGGCGTTGGCTCCAGTTCCGGCGATTACCTTTATGCGACCGTTAGCATGCTTTACCGCAAACTCTACTACCTTGTCGTGTTCTTCAAAGGTAAGGGAAGGAGACTCTCCGGTGGTCCCGCAAACGAGCACCGCATCCGTTCCGTTCTCTACGTGAAAGTCTATAAGTTTAGCCAGAGCTTCGTAGTCGACCTCTCCGTTTTTGAAGGGGGTTATAAGTGCCACTATCGAGCCTTCGAACATGGGGATAATTTTACTACGGTGGGATCCTTGGTCAGACCGAAACTTGTTGTAAGCTCCTGCCTTACGGGTGAGAAGGTAAGATACGACGGGAGGTCCGCGGAGGATCCTGTTGTAAGTAAGATTATCCCTTACTGCGATGTAATAAAAGTATGTCCTGAAGTGTCGTTGGGTCTCGGAGTTCCCAGACCCAAAATATACCTATACAAGGTCGGTGGGAGGTGGGGTGTATATCAACCGGAAAGCGGAAGGGATATTACAAAAAGTATGGTAGCCTTCGCAAGGAGATTTATAAAGGAAATAAAGGAGGTTGACGGGTTTCTTCTAAAAAGCAAGTCCCCCTCCTGCGGTGTTTCACTGACCAAGTTTTATTCGGACAGAGAGGGTAAAAACCTCGTAGGTATATCGAGGGGTATCTTTGCAAGGGAGGTGATCAAGGCTTTCCCTGAGGTGCCCGTAGAGGACGAAATGAGGTTAAAGGACGTATCGAGACTCAGGAAGTTTTTATTTCTCCTTTTTGGACATGCTTACCTGAAAACTGGAAAAGTAAAGAGCCCGGAAAGATTGAAAAAAATTCTGAGGAGGGTAGCCAAGAGAGGCATAAGTTTTGAAGAGTTTGTGGAGGAAGGGCCATCCTTTATACCCGAAGAGCTGATTTTATTAGGGATGGGGTATGGAAAGGTCCATCAGGCTACTTAATATCGGTTTATTTTTGTCGATCGCTCTAATAGTATCGGGGCTTTACTCGGTGAAGCCCTCTCTGTTGGAACGGTTTAGCCTGAAAGTCGAGGATCTTAAGCTTATCCTCAGAAATGAACTCGGATTTGCACCCGAACCTTCAAGGAGCGTAGTTGTAGTTGCCATAGACGAAAAAAGTGTGAACGAGCTTGGGAGGTGGCCTTGGAGCAGGAGGGTAATGGCAAAGCTCGTAGACAATCTAAGGAGCGCGAAGGTAGTTGCTTTCGATGTGGTCTTTTCCGAAAGGGAAAGTCCGGACTCCGATAGTGTTTTTGCGAAAAGCATTCAAAAACACGGAAGTGTTATCCTCGGCTACTTTTTCAGAAATGAGTCCACCCAACATCCTGAAAGAGAAGCCTTAGAAGTCCTGCTGGAAGGAGATTTTCCGAACGTTGAGGTTTTAAATGAAAGTGTAGGTATATGGGAAGCTTCCGCTGTGGAGCTACCTATAAGTGACTTTGCTGTGGCCTGTGCGGGTCTGGGCTTTTTGAACGTCTTTGCGGATGAGGACGCTCTCTACAGACACTACCCCCTACTGGTTCTATACAGAGGCACTTTTCAGCTTCCTTTAGCACTCCAGATGCTCAGACTCTACACTTACGAGGATCCGCACTTTTTAGTTTCCCAAAAAGGCGTAGAGAAATTTACCTTCAAAGGAGAAAGTGTTCCCTTATACGGTTCTACATTTAAGGTCAACTTCTACAGGACGCGGGACATAAAGGTTATATCCGCGGTAGATGTTGTGAGGGGAAACGTGGATGAAGAACTAATAAAAGACAAAGCGATTTTAATCGGTGCTACGGAAATAGGGATCTTTGACCTCAGGCCTACGCCTGTAGATCATTTTCTGCCCGGTGTTTTTATCCACGCTACCGTATTTTCAAACCTCCTTGAAGGACACTTCTTGAGAACATACCCTTGGGCGGATTTTATAGCTGTATGGGTCGTTACCTTGGTAGCTTGGAAGGTAAGTGGTATAAGGTCAACCTTTTTGAGGATAGGAGGGTTCGTGATTGTTGCTTTCTCTTTCTTTCTTTTGAGCTTTGCCCTGTTCATTTTAGGGTTAGACCTCAACGTTTTCTATCCTACAGGTGCTTTGGTTTTGGGAATGATAGCCGGCGAAGTTTTCAGGGTAAGTGTAGCGGAGAGGAACGTAAGGGAGCTCAGAAGGGCTTTCAAAAGCTACGTGTCCCCTCAGGTTCTGGAGGTGATCGTAAAAAATCCGGAAAGCCTGAAGCTCGGAGGTGAGAAGAAGGTTATCACGGTTCTATTCTCCGACATACGGGACTTTACAACCATATCGGAAAACATGGATCCTCAGAAACTCGTTAAGTTCCTCAACAGCTATCTCAGTCCTATGACCGACATAGTCTTGAAAAAAGGGGGTATGCTCGACAAATACATAGGTGACGCGATAATGGCGGTCTTCAACGCACCCTTGGATCTTCCTGATCACGCGGATCGGGCCTGCGAGTGTGCCCTCGAAATGGTAAAAACCCTCGGTGAAATTTCACCTCGGCTGAGAAGAGAGTTTGGGCAGGATATTAGAATAGGGATAGGGATAAACACGGGGGAGGCTGTGGTAGGAAATATGGGATCCCACAGAAGGTTTGACTACACCGCGGTAGGGGACACGGTTAATCTGGCGTCCCGTTTAGAAGGCCTCAACAAGGTCTACAACACATCCATTCTTGTGAGCGAGTTTACAAAAAACAGCTTAAAGAAGGAGTTTCTGTTGAGAAAGGTAGACAAGGTAATAGTTAAGGGAAAAACCAAACCCATAGAGATATACGAGCTTATGGAAGACACCCCGGAAAACCGCAGTAAAAAGGAAATCTTTGAAAGAGCTTTGGATCTTTATATGGAAGGTCGTTTCGAAGAGGCTTACCAAGTGTTTTTAGAGTGCATGAACGAGTTTGATGACAAAGTCTGTGAAGTATTTTTAAGAAGATGCAGACAGCTGGAAAAGGAAAAGCCCGCAAATTGGAGGGGTGTCTTCGTTGCCAAGGAAAAGTAAGTTTCAGATAAAGATTCTCGGAGCTTACGGAGGAAGGTTCAAGGACTTAGGAACAACCTGTCTTCAGATCTCGGAAACGATCCTCGTAGACGCGGGGAACATTATGCGGGCACTCGGAGAAGAGAGTCTGAAGATCAACCACGTCTTCATAACCCACGCCCACTTGGATCACATCGTAGACATCCCTTTCTTGGTAGATTACACCTTCCGCTACAGGGATCAAGCACTGAACATTTACGGTCACAGAGAAACCTTGGATGCGATCAAGAGCTACGTTATGAACTGGAACATATGGCCCGAGTTTAGCTCCATAAGATTACTAAATTCGGGTGACTACGCGGTAAATTACATAGAGATAGAAGAGGGACAAGAAATACAAGTGGATGGATTCACCTTTATACCTATCGAAAGCAATCACACGGTAAAAACCTTCGGCTACATTATCAAGAAGGGTTCTTCCGCAATCCTTTTTACCAGCGACACCTTTAAAAACCCCTCCCTTTGGGAAAGGGTAAACGAAGACAGCTCAATAAAAGCGGTTATAACCGAGGTTTCTTTTCCTTCTTACATGTTCAACGTTGCGGAGGTTAGCAAGCATCACACTCCCAGGACACTACGAGAGGACCTTAAAAACCTAAAGAGAGAAAACGTAGACCTTTATGTTATGCATTTAAAGCCAAGCGCCCTTCAAGAGCTAAAGAAAGAGATAAAGGAGATCCTTCCCGAAGTGGAAATACTGTCCGACGGGGATAAAATCGAATTGCAATGATCCTGATCTTTGGAGGCAGTTTTGACCCACCCCACATCGGACACCTGATCGTGGCAAGGGACGTTAAGGAGAAATTAAAAGCCAAAAAAGTTATATTCGTTCCCGCTTGGAGATCCCCTTTCAAAGAAGGTCACAGTGCACCCCCGGAAGACAGACTCACTATGGTCAAACTGTGCACAGAGGAGGAAGAAGGGTTTGAGGTAGAAGATTACGAAGTAAAGAAGGGAGGAATATCCTATACGGTTCACACTCTGGAATACATGAGGAGAAAATACGGGGAAGATTTGGCCTTTCTAATGGGATCGGACACCTTCAAAGGCTTTCCTAAGTGGAGAGATCCTTTTAAGATTCTAAAACTGGCCAAGTTGGTTGTTGTGGGTCGCGGAGAAAAACCGGAAGAACCTGAAGTTTTCAAGGAATTTATCAGATCCGGAAGAATTTTGTTTGTGAGCGTAAGGCGCTTGGACATTTCTTCCACCGAGATAAGAGAGAGGATAGCTCGGGGCATAAGCGTTAGATGGATGGTTCCGGATCCGGCTCTTGATTACAT
>WFYK01000218.1 GCA_015490105.1 Aquificaceae bacterium
ACATAGACGGTCAAACGTGGAACAACTCTGATCCTCTTGCTGATTACGGCTACAACTACAACAACGGAGATGTAGTAGTTTTCACCATAACCAACAACACAGGTATGTATCACCCTATGCACTTCCACGGATTTCAGTTTCAGGTGTTGAGCAGATCTTCGGGAAGCCTGAGAGCCACAGATTTGGGGTGGAAGGATACCGTAATAGTCGGTCCAAACGAAACGGTTAAAGTTGCCATAGACATGAGTTTGAGCTTTACTCCCACGGAAACCCAATATTACCTCTTCCACTGCCACATACTTGAGCACCACGACGCGGGGATGATGGTTAACTATACAGTAAGAGCGTGAGAGGGCAGGGCTTAGAAGTATGGTTGCAGACCTTTATAGTTACGGTAGGGACATTTATGGCCATTTTGGATACTACCATAGTGGACGTGGCCCTGCCCAAGATGATAGCCCCGCTGAAGACGGACCTTTACGGTATTCAGTGGGTGGTCACCGCATACATGATGTCAGCCGCGGTGGCCCTTCCCCTTTTGGAATGGATCGAAAAGATCGTAGGTCTGAAGTTTATGTATACCTTGGGGGTCGCTCTTTTTACTTTAGCAAGCTACCTTTGCGGGATTTCCCAAGAGCTTTACCAGATGATCATTTTCAGGAGTATCCAAGGATTTGCGGAAGCTCTCATAATCGTATCCGCTCAGGCGATCCTTTTTTCCATTTTTCCTCCCGAAAAGAAAGGTATGGCTATGGGGATCTTTGGACTTGGTGTTTCCTTTGCCCCTGCGGTAGGTCCAACCTTGGGAGGGTGGCTTACAGAACACGTAGGCTGGAACTGGATATTTTTCATAAACGTTCCCGTAGGGATCGTTTTGACTATCGCGTCGGTGTTTTTCCTGAGGGAGGTCTCACAAAAGTCAAAAACCACCCCCTTTAACTTTATTTCCTTTTTCTTTCTTTCCGTTGCAACAGTAAGCACGCTTTTAGTTCTTTCCAAGGGTCAGCAAAAGGGATGGTTTACCTCGGACTTTATAGCGTTTACCACACTCGTAGCGATTTTGGGCTATATCCTTTACCTCCTTTGGGATCTTTCGTCAGAGAACAAGCTCATAGATCTTTCCATCTTCAAGCACTTGAACTTTACCGCTTCTTTTTTGGTTTTTATGATGGTGCTTGGGTTCTCTATGTATGCCCTCTTTTACGCCATACCGCTTTACTTTGAGTTCTTAAAGGGGCTGAGCACCTTCACGACGGGTTTGCTTCTACTTCCCTTTGCCTTCTCGATAGCGGTTTTTTCCGTAATAGCGGGTGTTTTGAGCGACAAGTGGAGACCGGATCTGACCCTCATCAGCGCTGTAGTCTTATACCTCGGTTCTATATTCGGCTTTATGAGACACTACGACCTGTATACACCCAAGCTTGAAGCCTCCTTGGAACTTGCCCTCATGGGTGCAGGGATGGGGCTTTTTTTCGCACCCGTTACGGTAATAGCGCTCAAGGGCTTGGAAGAAAAAACTGTTTTGGTAATAAGTCTTTTAGATTACATAAGGTTCGTGGGAGGATCTTTTGGAACCGCCATAGCCACCAACATAATAAAAGGCAACGCTAACTTTCACTACGATGAGATGTCCGCCCTCCAGAGCTTGAACCTCACGGAAGCGTATCAAAAGATAGAAAACCTCGCCTACGAGTTTCTGGGGACCTCCTTTACTTTCGAAGAGGCTCTCATTAAAGCTTTCTACTCTGTGGGCACCCTTCAGACCAAGATCGCCTTCGCGAGTGCCTTTCAAGATCTCTTCGTCTGGAGCGGTATATTTGCCATAATAGGTCTCATTCCTATGCTTTTGATCTTTAAGGGGAACTTCAGATGGTCCTCCTAATTTTAGTCCTTTGGGTATCCTTGGGATTTTGTCTAAAGCTCGAAGAGGCAAAACGCTTAGCCCTCGAAAATCATATAGACGCGGTTAAAGGCAAGATAGATCTGAAGATCCTCGAAGAGAGGATAAGGGAAGTTAAAGGTTCCATTTTCCCTAAGCTAAGATTTTCCTTTCGCTACACGAGGTGGGATCCCAACTACATCTCCGCTTTTGTCCCCGAGAACAAATACAATGCCTTTTTTTCTGTGAGGCAGACGATCTTCGACAGGAGTCTCTTTAAAGCCCTTGAAGTAGCAAGGGAAAGCAGGGATCTTCAAGAAGAGATTCTCAAGGAGATTAAAAATACCCTCAGTGCGGAGGTGGAAAAGATCTACTGGGGGGTAGTGTTCAGAAAGGAAGTTTTAAAAGAAAAAAAGGAAACCCTCAAGTATTGGGAGGAGTTTTTGAGGCTGGCGGAGTTAAACTACAAGGAAGGGATCTCTCCGAGGCATGAATTTCTCAGGGCTAAAGCCCAGTATCTGAGGGCGGTTGCGGAAGTAAAACGTGCCCAAAGTCAGTATGTGGAGAGTTTAAGTAAATTAAAGGCCTTCCTTGGTAAAGAGGACATTTCTGAACCCGAAGAACCGCTAACCTTACCTAAGGGAACAAATCCCCAAAGCGGCATTTTCTTAAAGGAAAAGGTTCTTGAAAAGAGCTTAAGGGTAAAGCTAAAAGAGATTGCTTTAGAAGAGTCCAAGCGCTATCCCAAGGTGTCTTTCTTTTTTAACTACAACTTCGAAAACATAATGGACTTCAGAAACGGGAGACTTCAAGAAGACACGAGACACGGCTACAACCTCGGCATAGAGATAGGTTGGGATATATACGATGGAAGCGTGTCCCCTAAGGTGGCCCAAAAGAAACTTGAAGCTAACAAGATAAGGAAGGAAATATCCTTCGTCAGGAAAAACCTCCGTGAAACCTTGAAAGCTCTGCGGGAAACCTTAGAAGCCCTCGAAACGGAAATACGGGCATTAGAAGAGACGCTGGAAGCTTCCCGCGAATATGTGCATTACACAACGAGGCGCTACCGTTTGGGTGTAGGGTCAATCACAGACGTGCTGGAGGCCAGAAGGAGCTTTGAAGAGGCAAGGATAAGCTACCTGAAAGCGATCCTCGACTACAGATTAACCCTGGCGGAAATCAAAAAGCTTCTTTATTATTAACTTTATGTTCGACAAGATTAAAAAACTCTTCAAAAGGCAGGAAGAAGCCAAGGAGCAGGAGAAAGAAGTAAAAGCTGAGGAAAAGGTTGAGCCTCAGGAAACCAAAGAGGAAGAGAAAAAGAAAGCTTCCAACGTGCGTCCGCTCACCCCGAAGGAGCTTGAACTCTTCAAGCAAGGTATGGGTATAACACCCCACAACTACTGGCAGTGGGCCAGCAGAACCAACAACTTTAAGCTTCTGACGGACGGGAAATACGTCTGGGTTGAAGGATACGAAGATCACATAGGGAAATCCTTACCTTTAACCCAGCAAAGAGCTTGGAGCTGGGACTTTATCAGGGAAAGGCTCAGGGACTTCGGACAAGGGTAAAATACTGACCATGACGGAAACACTCCGCGTTAGAACCACAAAGCACACCAGTATGGTAAACATTACACCTCAAGTCAGAGATGTGGTAAGAAGGTCCGGGATAAAGGAAGGTCTTTGCTTAGTCTACGTTCCCCACACTACCGCCTGCGTCTTCATAAACGAGGGCGCTGACCCCGATGTAGTAAGGGACATAGTTTACTCCCTTGAGAAGCTAATTCCTTGGACGGATCCGAACTACAAACACGGAGAGGGTAACTCCGCTGCACACATAAGGAGCGCCATCATAGGAAATTCGAGGATAATTCCCGTGGTAAACGGGGATCTTGCCCTCGGAACCTGGGAAGCCATATTTTTAGCAGAGTTCGACGGACCGAGAGAGCGTAAAGTGATCGTGAGGGTATTTTAATGGGCTTTTTTGAAACGCTTATAGCTTTTTTAATCCTCGTAGGCTTTCTGATCTGGTTTCACGAGCTTGGTCATTTTCTCTTTGCAAAGGCCTTCGGTGTCAAAGTGGAAGTCTTTTCCGTAGGTTTCGGGCCTCGTATATTCAGCAAGCAAGTGGGAGAAACCCTATATCAAGTTAGCGCAATCCCCCTCGGAGGATACGTAAAGCTCTACGGTGAAGAAGAAGGGATAGATGATCCGAGAGCTTTTTCTTCCAAACCCCCTTGGCAGAGGATACTCATAGCCTTGGCAGGACCCCTCTTTAACCTAATCCTTGCAGTTATCCTCTTTACGGTCGTTTTCAAGGTGGGTGTGGAGGTCCCTAAGTATTTCAAGGAACCCGTATTGGTAGGCTACGTGGAAGAAAACTCCTGGGCTCAGAAGGTAGGTATAAGAGAAGGGGACAGGATCGTAGAAATAGGAGGTGTTCCCGTAGAAAAGTGGGAGGATCTGAGGAAAGCACTTATAGAGAGCGCATTAAAGGGGGAAAGGGAAATAGCCGTTAAGGTTTTGCGTGGAAAGGAAGAGATAATCTTAAGAGGGCCTAAACCCGACATAGAAGGGGGTGAGGAGATCCTCGGCATTCAACCTTTTATAGGGCCGGTTGTGGGATCTGTCATTGAGGAGATACCCGGTTTGGGCCCATCCCCTGCCTTTCAAGTAGGCTTAAGAAGGGGTGACGTGATCCTTGAGGTAAACGGGAAAAGGGTAAAAAGTTGGTATGAAGTTGTAGAGGAGATCAGAAAAAGTCAAGGAAGACCCATAAAGCTCGTTATAAAGAGGGAAGACAAAGTTATCGAAAAAACCGTGGTTCCCGTAATACATCCCGGAACCCAGAAACCTATGCTTGGCATATCTCCTCTCGTTGAAACTTACAAGGTTTCTTACTCCCTCGGGGAAGCTCTGAACAAAGCCCTTGAGAGGACTTGGGATCTCACTAAGCTAACCTTTGAGTTTCTATACGGCCTTGTGACGGGTTCGGTTTCCTTTAATGCTCTCGGAGGACCGATAGCTATAGCCCAGTTTGCAGGTCAATCCGCTCAGCTTGGACTCATCCCTTATTTGAACTCCATGGCTTTTATATCCCTTCAGCTTGCTATTTTTAACCTCTTGCCCCTTCCTATCCTCGACGGCGGACTGATACTTCTCTTTCTGATAGAGATGATCAGAAGAAGGCCTCTCCCTGAAAAGTTTAAAGAATACTGGCAAAGGGCGGGTTTTGCCCTCATTGTTACCTTGATGTTCTTCGTTATATTAAACGACCTCCTTCGCTTGATCAGATAAATGCGCGTCTTTCTCTCTATAGGTGATCGGTCCGCTTCAAACTACGTTTACCGCATCTTAAAGGATTTCCCTAAAGGATTTGAGTTTGTAGGCTTTACGGATGAAAGGATTGAATCATTGGGCGTTCAGAGTGTGGGAAAGATAGAGGACCTGTCTGTAGTAGGAATAGTAGAGGTTATCCCCAAGATCCTGACGATCAGAAGCTTATTTAAGAGATCGGTTGAAGAGCTAAAAAGGTGCGACGCTCTTATAGCCTGTGATGCTCCGGGTTTTAATCTGAGACTGATAAAGGAAGCAAAGAAACTCAAGCTAAAGGTGATCTACTTTATTTCACCCCAAGTGTGGGCTTGGAAGCCCTCAAGGGCGGAAACCTTAGCCCGCTACTCGGATCATCTCATAG
>WFYK01000219.1 GCA_015490105.1 Aquificaceae bacterium
GAAGACATACAAATTTTCAAGGCAAACCCGCAAGGTTGCGATTACTGTAACGGTTCGGGATACAAGGGTAGAACCGCGGTCCACGAGATAATGGAGATAGACGAAGAACTAAGAAAACTCATCATAAAAGGCGGGACCGCGGATCAGATAAGGGATTTGGCCAAGAAGAAAGGGATGAGAACACTATATCAGAGCGGTTTAATAAAGGTTCGCAAAGGTATAACTTCCCTCGAAGAGGTAAACAGGGTTCTTATGAAATAAAATAAAGGCTATGTATTCTCTAAGAATGGCCGAATCCGTTACCGAAGGCCACCCGGATAAGATAGCGGATCAGATAGCGGATGCCCTGCTCGATGAATTTTTAAGAAAAGATCCTTACAGCAAGGTTTCTTTGGAGATAATGGTCACCACGGGTCTCGTTATAGTAGGAGGTGAGCTTTCCACCGACACGTATGTGGATATTCCGAAGGTAGTAAGAGGGGTGGTAAAGGACATCGGATATACAAAACCGGAGCTCGGCTTTGATGCGGACACCTGTGCGGTGATAACCTCCATAGATGAACAGAGTCCGGAAATAGCTCTGGGCGTGTCAAGAGAAGGGGCGGGGGATACCGCCATAGTGGTTGGCTACGCCACCTTGGAAGCTCCCAACTTTATGCCCTGGTCCATAACTCTTGCTCACAGACTCACCCGCAGGCTTGCGGATCTCAGAAAAACAGGCTCAATGCCCTTTTTGAGACCCGACGGCAAGGTTTTAATTTCCATGGTATACGAGGATGGCAAACCCTCTTTTGTGAAAGACGTAGTTATGTATGTTCACCACGATCCGGACGTATCCCTTCAAAATCTCAGAGAAATGATAGTGGAAGAAGTGATCAGAAAGGAGATCCCGCAGGAGTTTATGAAAGAAAACACCTCCGTAAAGGTGAATCCTACCGGCAGGTTCGTGATAGGAGGACCCGTTGCGGATACGGGATTAACGGGAAGGAAAATCGTATCGGACGCCTACGGAGATATAGGGTTTTCAGGAGGAAGTGCCTTTTCAGGGAAAGATCCTTCAAAAACGGACAGATCCGGTTCATACATAGCGAGGATGATAGCTAAATACGTAGTTGCTTCGGACCTTGCTCAGAAATGCGTGGTCCAAATAGGATACGCTTTTGGACTTTCCGAACCCGTAGCCTTCGATCTTGAGACTTTCGGCACGGAGAAAGTAGATAAAGAAGTTATAAAAGAGAAAGTTCTTGAATTCTTCCCCATAAGACCTTCGGACATAATAGATTTTCTCGACCTGAGAAAACCCATATACAGGCAAACCGCTTGTTACGGACACTTTGGGAGAGAAAAGTTCCCTTGGGAGGACCTTAGTAGACTCGAGGAGTTCAGAGAGCTATTTTAACAGCCTGCTCAGATAAACCGTTCCTCCCACCGCAGGCTGACTCAACCCCACCGCTTCGGCCATAGCGTCGTATCTGCCACCGCCCGCTACAGGAGACCCTATCCCGGGTAGGAAGAAGTCAAACACTATACCCGTATAGTAAGGCAGATCTCTTACTTCGAAAATGTCCAAGCTGAAAGGAACACCCTCCTTGGAGAGGATATCAGCCACTTCCCTTATCTCTTCAACTTCCTCCACAAAACCCAGATCTTTAAGGATTTCGTAAACCTTCTGCGTATCAGACACAAAGGGAATTTCCAAAAAATAGGAACCCTTGAATATCCCTTTCAAAACACTGAGATTTTTCTCTCTGAAAGCCTCCTTAACCTTATCTCTCTCCTCTTCCGGAAAACTTTTAACGATCTTTTCAACAACCTTTACATGTCCTATGCTTACGGATACATTCTCAAAACCGAGATTTTTAAGATACCTCCAAAGGACCACGATAACCTCCGCATCAGCCTTGGTATCCTTTTCGCCTATTATCTCCACACCCGCTTGAACATCCTCCCACGAACCCTGAACCGTTCTAAACACCGTTCCAAAGTAGTAGACCTTTGTAGGAAAGTCAACAACTTTCATCGTTCCCAGAGCCCTTATTACGAAGGAAGTAAAGTCAGGCCGTAGGGCTACAAGTTCTCCTTTGGAAAGATCTTTAAAAACTATGGATTTTCGTGCTTCGGATGAGAGAATCTTCTCAAGGGCTACGAATCGATCGAAAACCGGAACCCTTAAATACCTGTAGCCTGCTTCTTCAAAAGTTTCGACCGCACGGACGAAAGCCTCTTTTAAGAAGTTGGACTCTTCAAAGGAGAAAAACCTCTCAAAGGGAAGGATATCACTCATCTACCACATACCAAACCCTTACGCCTACCGAAACGTGGGCGTTTCTCTGCCAGAGGGTTTCAACGTTTATAACCTTGATCTTGTTAAGCTTTATCCACTGGTTGACTTGCTCCTCGAGGAGCTGTTCGAGGCTTTCATCCCTGAATGGAGCCATCTTTCTATGAAAATCCTTAAACCTTATCTCCACCCTCTTCCTCCTTCACGGACACCGCCACACGGGCCGGTCTAATTACTTTATCATGAAGCTTGTATCCTTTTTGAAGGACTTTGACTACCACGTTGGGTGGGTGATCTTCGGAACACACCCTCTCCACCGCTTCCGCAAGATAAGGATCAAACTCCTTACCCTGTATGTCTATCTCGCATATGTTGAACTTGTCCAAAATCTTCAAAAGCTCCGAGTAGATCATTTCCACCCCTTTGAGGAGAGCGTCAAAGTCCTTGGAGAGCTTTGCGGACTCCAAAGCCCTTTCGAAGTTGTCTATAACCGAGAGTATCTCTAAAGCGAACTTCTCGTATCCAAACTTTCTCTGTTCTTCAAGATCCCTTCTGTAGCGTTCCCTCATGTATTCGAGTTCTTTCTGAAGTTCCATTGCCCTCATATTGGAGTTGCGAGCTATCTGTTCGAGTTTTTTTACTTTTTCTTCAAGTTCTTTTACCTTCTGCCTGAGTTCATGAAGTTCTTTCTCCTCAGGCTTTTCCTCTCTTTTCTGATCCTCTTCTTGAACTACTTCCTCTTCCTTCTTTTCTTTTTCTTCCATGGTGTTTTACCTCCGCGGGGCGGAAAGCCCCGAAGGCGTTAATCGACGGGTTTGGCGTCCACTACGTCGTCTCCGCCCTGCTTCTTGTCGTTGTCTGATCCTTCAGACTTGGCCTGAGCGCCCGCACCTTCGTATATGCTCGCTCCTATCTTGGCGGAGATGTTGGTTATCTTCTCTATGGCTTCCCTCAAAGGCTGTATGTCTTGAGCTTCCTGCATAACCTTCTTGGCGGACTCTATAGCCTCCTGAGCTTCTTTTACATGGTCTTCGGGTATCTTGTCCTTGTTCTCGTTTATGAGTTTTTCAAGGTTGTAGACGAGTTGATCGAGCTGGTTGCGGGTCTCTATAAGCTCTTTCTTCTTCTTGTCTTCTTCCGCATGAGCCTCCGCTTCCTTGATCATACGCTCTATCTCTTCTTGCGTGAGTCCGGAAGAGGGTTGAACCTTTATCGACTGCTCTTTACCGGTTCCCAGATCCTTAGCGGTCACGTGGAGGATTCCGTCCGCGTCTATGTCGAAACATACCTCTATCTTGGGAACACCTCTGGGAGCGGGAGGTATACCCGTGAGGTAGAACTTACCTAAGGATTTATTGTCCTTAGCGAGTGGTCTCTCTCCTTGCAGGACGTGGATCTCAACCTCGGTCTGGTAATCGGAGGCGGTGGTGAAGATCTCACACTTCCTGTAGGGTATAGGAGTGTTTCTTGGTATCAGAACCGTCATCACACCGCCGTAGGTTTCAACTCCGAGCGACAGGGGAGTAACATCCACGAGCAGTATCTCTTTAACCTCTCCGGAGAGAACACCTGCCTGTATAGCCGCACCTACCGCGACTACCTCGTCGGGGTTAACACCCTTATGAGGTTCTTTGCCGAAGAACTCTTCTATCCTCTTTTGAACCAAGGGTATCCTCGTGGATCCACCTACGAGAACTATGTCGTCTATGTCTTCGGGCTTTAGCTTCGCATCTTCGAGGGCTTTTTGGACTATCTCCATAGTCCTGTCTATGAGGTCCTTTATCATCTCTTCGAGGCGTGCCCTGGTGAGCTTTTTCTGAAGGTGTAAAGGCTGGTTGTTAGAAGGATCTATGGTTATGAAGGGAAGGTTTATTTCCGTTTCAAGTTTGAAGGAGAGTTCTTTCTTGGCTTGTTCCGCAGCTTCCTTGAGCCTTTGAAGGGCGGTCTTGTCGTTTCTCAGATCTATGCCGGTTTCCTTCTTGAACTCCTCTATTAGCCATTCCATTATACGTTCGTCTATGTTTGCACCGCCAAGATGTGTGTCTCCGGAGGTGGCTTTAACCTCTATAACGCCGTCTCCACCTTCGAGTATGGAAACGTCAAAGGTTCCGCCTCCGAAGTCGTAAACGAGGATCTTTACGTCCGACTTTTTGTCAAGTCCGTAAGCGAGCGCTGCGGCGGTAGGTTCGTTGAGGATTCTCAAAACTTCAAGCCCCGCTATTTTTCCTGCATCCTTAGTAGCTTGTCTCTGTCTCTCGTTAAAGTAAGCGGGAACGGTTATAACAGCTTTGGTGACCTTCTCTCCGAGGTAGGCTTCCGCAGCCTCCTTTAGCTTTCTCAGAACGTGAGCTCCCACTTCCTCCGGTCTTACTATCTTGCCCGCGTTGGGTATGTCGAAGGCAGCGTCTCCTTTATCGTCCGCGACCACTTTGTATGAAACCCTTTTAGCTTCATCTTTAACTTCGTCAAACTTCCTACCTATGAACCTCTTAGATTCGTATACGGTGTTAGCGGGATCCAAAATAGCCCTTCTTTTCGCGGGATCACCTACGAGGATCTCCTTTTCTTTAGTCCAAGAGACTACGGAAGGTGTTAGCCTGGCTCCCTCCTGATTTTGTATAACTACAGGTTCTTCCCCCATTACCACAGCTACAACGGAGTTAGTTGTTCCCAAGTCTATTCCTATTACCTTTTCCGCCATTACTTCCACCTCCTCAGACTTGACTCGGAAAATATTTTAAATCTTTAGTCTATTAATGTCAAGTTTCTTGTAAAAGAATTTATTAACTGCTCCCGAACTCCCTTATCGCCCTACCCAAGTCCGCACGGGCTATTATTCCCAAGAGCTTCTTAGGATCACCTCTATCAACGACAGGCAGTCTGCCCACACCTTTTGTCCACATAATCCTAAGAGCTTCCCCTAAGGTGTTTTCCGGCCTTATCGTAACGGGATTAGGAGTCATAACCTGATAAACCTTCTTTGTAGTTCTTTCCCTTTCGGGGACGCTAAGAAGGTCGCTTTTTGTAACTATTCCCACGAGCCTACCCTTCGATACTACCGGAAACCCTCCTACGAGTTTCTCTCCCATAAGCTTTATGCAGTCCTCCACGCTCAGGTTGGGATCAACTACGATAGGGTCTTTCATGTAATCTTTGACTTTCAAGCGGTCCAAGATCAGAAGACCCCATTCCTCCGCGTGCGCGGGAGAGTCAAGACGCGTGTCTACCTGACTGGGAAATATACTTTCCTTTCCGCTGAGAAAGTAAGAAAAAAACACAGAAACCATAGCGGGAACGAGGAGCTGATAACCTCCGGTCATCTCCGCGATCAGGATCAGGGTAGATAAGGGAGCTTTGGCAGCACCTGCAAAGAAGGAAACCATGCCCACAACCGCGAATGAAGTAACAGAAAGATCCGTATCCGCAAAGGTGTTAAGCCCCATACTGAAGGCGGATCCAATGAGCCCACCTATCATAACCGACGGGCCGAAAACCCCTCCCGACATACCCGATCCCAAGGTAAAGGAAACACCCAGAACAACACCTAAGGCCCAGATAAGGGGAAGCAGCGGGTCGTTAATTTCACCGTCCATTATCAGTTGAAGCCATCCGTAACCGTTCCCTATGGCGGGAGGGATTAGTGCTCCCACCGTTCCAGCAATGAGCCCTCCCAAGAGGGGTTTTGCAAGGGGATGTACGGTGCTTCTTTTAAAGAAATCGGAAACCTGAAAGAAGAAGAACACAAAAGCTCTAACAAAAACCGCACATATCACACCGAGAACCGCGTAGAAGAACAAATGTTTCGCTTGCTCAAAAGTAAAGGGAGGTATTTGAGTGGAGAAAATGGGCTGAAATCCAAAAAAAAGGCCAAACACGGAGTAGGAGGTAACCGACGCAACAAAGCTCGGGATCATCGCTTCTATTTCAAAATCCTTTTTGAAAAAGACCTCCGCACTTATTATTGCTCCCGCTAAGGGAGCCTTAAAGATAGCGGCAACACCCGCACCCAAACCCACCGCGAGCGCTATGCGCCTGTCTTTAGGA
This sequence comes from Aquificaceae bacterium, assembly GCA_015490105.1. Taxonomy (GTDB): domain Bacteria; phylum Aquificota; class Aquificia; order Aquificales; family Aquificaceae; genus Hydrogenivirga. The sequence continues at coordinate 6,326 of WFYK01000219.1, forward strand.
TCAAGCTTAAAGAGGCGGGCGGTCCACGAACCTACCCCTGCACCTATAAGGGCTATGGGGCCTTCCCTTCCGGAAGTTCCTCCGGTGCCTATAGTCACCGCGGATGTTATCAGCTTAGAAAGTGACGTAAGTAAAGAGAGTTTTTCACCTCTGTGGTAAGCTCGGATCGCAGCGTCCGTTCCAACCCCCGCGGATCTCGGATCTACCAAGTAGGTGATAAGTCCGGAAATGAACCCCCCCACAGCAACTACTAAAGGAAGCAGGTAAGGTCTCAAAGGTGAAGGTGTATAACCTTCAGAAGGTCCCTCTCCTGCGGGTTTGGGTGCGTAGTAACCTACCAAGTTTTCCAACGCAAAATGGCTTATCAGTTCAAGAGACCACACAAAAAGAACCGCCATAAGACCAACGAAAACCCCTATGAACACCGGAATCAGGAGGTATCGTCTAAGCATAAGAAAAGTGTAATACGCTTTTGAATTGCTAAATTTAGAGATTAAGTCTCAAAATCCATGGAGATTGAGGGTCTTTCCTGACAAAAGTCATAGAAATAGAAAATGAAATCCGATTTCATTTTCTAAAACTTTTGGAGGAAAGGAAAATGAAAGGAAAGGCAGTGGCCCTATCCTTAGTTTTAGCTTCAAGCGTTTTCGCTCAAAATGTCGATGCGGAGATAACCAAGCTGAAAGAAGAGATCGAGGTCCTGAAGGAAGAGATAAGGAAACTTAAACTCAGTTCCGCGGATGTGCCCATCGATCCCAAGGAAATATCTCCCGGCGGTTACGGTTTGGGTCCCGCAGCATCTAAGGCTTTGCTCAACCCCAAAGGTATATCTATCGGCGGTTACGGTGAGATATGGTTTACCAACAGGCCCAACAAACAACCCAACTCCGAAATAGACCTTTACCGTTTCATCATATATCTCGGATACGCTTTTAACGAGAAGCTTAAATTCAACTCCGAAATTGAAATAGAACACGCGAAGGTGGAAGGAGGGGAGGAAGGAGGAGAACTCGCTATAGAGTTCGCTTTCATAGATTACAGGTTCAAAAGGGAGTTCGGTGTAAGGGGTGGTATGGTTCTCGTGCCCGTGGGTATTACAAATGAGTTTCACGAGCCTCCCACTTACTTCAGCGTTCGTCAGCCTTACGTGGAAAAGACATTATTCCCATTCACGTGGAGAGAGAACGGAGTAGGTGTATACGGTGACACGGACCTTGTGGAATACAGAGCTTACATAATAAACGGCCTAAAGGCGGAAGAAGGAAAATACAAAGCGAGGACACCCTTGGATAAGCTCGCTCAGGACGGTTCTCAAGCTTCCGCGGACGGCTTAGCTTTTACAGGAAGGGTTGACTTTAAGCTCCCAAAGAATTTAAGGGTAGGTTTGGCTACCTTTATCTCAGAGGTTCAAAACGAGAAGGGAGAGATCATAGGTAGGGTAAACCTTTTCTCCCCACACCTGTGGTGGCAATACGGAGGATGGGACGTTAGGTTCGTAGGAGCCTACACTACAACCTCCAACGCGGACAGGATATCTGAGGAACTTTCACCCGCAACCTGTCAAGTAGACCCTACCACGTGTAATGTCTTCCCGAAGCGTATGAACGGCTTTTACCTGCAGGTCGCCTACAACGTCTTTAGGTTCTTTGACACGGATCACGAACTTTACCTCTTCGGGAAATACGAAGACATTAACCTATACGACGAGGTTCCTTCAGGTTATCCGAAACCTAAAGGTTATGACTTTAGAATTTACAACGTAGGTCTCTCCTACTTCCCGCATCCCTTGGTTGCTCTGAAGGCGGACTATGTGAGGAAAGACGTGTCTGATCTGCCCGATTCGGACGAGGACATCTATAGCATGGCTATAACTTGGATGTTCTGAGCTCCCAGTAGGTCTGCCCTGCGCTCCCTCCGCCTCCTCATCGTCTTTTACAGGGCTCCCTCGCCTTCAGAGGGAGCTCCTCCATTTTTAAAGGAAAGCTAACCTCTTTAAGGGGATATGTATCTGAAGATACCTCCAAGGGTTTCAAAGGAAAATTTGTCCTTTTAACCTTAGCTCTTGCAGATTCAAACAGGGGACACCTTAGATCGATCTCACCTACCATAGCGTCGTTGTCGAAACTAAAAGAGTAGGTGTATCCCGCGATTAGATTTTTATCAACAAACCTTATCGATTCAACATCGTCCAAACCTACCCTATAAGCTTTTTTTATCTCAAAGGTTTTATCCAGAATCAGGATAAGACCGTCCCTGCTCTCCACTTCCGTATCCCCAACAACTATGAGGGTTCCTTCCTGTTCGCTGATAGACCTGCCGTAATCGTAGGAACCCACATCGTAAACAAAACAGTCCCTTCCTTTTAACCTACACAGCAGTAGATCACTATCTTCGTTTACTTCGGTCCTTCCCACGAGCAGGATATCGCCCTCGTGTGGGTAGGCAAACCTAAAGTAGTTCTTCCCTTTAAAAGGAACTCTGTAAAAAGCCTTCAACCTACCTTTATGCGAAAACACCGCCACAAAAGGATCCCAACCGTCCATACCCTCCATCCTTCCGACAACTACAAAACCCTCCTGCGTTTCTACCGCCCCGTAAGCGTATTGATGACCTCTTAAAGGCAACCTCACAGACCATATGGGTTTAAAACTCCTATCCAAGAGAGCTACCCACAGATCCCAATCTTTTTCCCTTACCCCTCCCACAAGTAGAACCTTATCCTTTGAAACTACCTTTAAAAACCAAAGCATCTCTTCAAGAACCCCGCCTAAGGTGTTTAAGCGGAATCTCACGTCCTTGGTGTAAAGCACCAATCCTATGTCTGTTTTCGAGTAACTTTCGAAAACAACTCCCGCTAAACACTCACTTCCCAATCTATCTACCGTATAGCTGTAATCGTCCTTCGGGCCGGAGAGGGCAAAGCTCTTACAAGTTTGTCCGCAGTATCCTATAAGGGCATCGTATCCTCTATCGTCTCTATAGATCCTTCCCACCCAGCAAAATCCTTCTTTTAAAGCCTTTACCGAAAAGGCACCTTCGTTGGTCTGGCTTGACAGGATTTTTAAACCCAGAGACAGGAGTGCCAAGATCAAAATAAAGAAGACCACGGGAAAATTTTAACGTTAAATTAAAGGCTTGTATTCCAACGGCTTGAGGAATAAGGTAAGTCCCATGGAGAGGACTTTTAAAGTGGAGGGTATGTCCTGCGTAAACTGTGCAAGAACCATAGAGATAGCTCTTAAAAACAGGGATGGAGTAAAAAATGTAGAGGTTTCCTTTGAACTCGGAAGGGTAAAGGTAGAATTTGATGAGGAGACCGTCAGCGAAGATCAACTGATCAGAACTATAGAAAGCCTCGGATACAAGGTTATTCACGACGAGGAGGAGAGTAAAGACCTAATAGTTTTGGGTTTCTGCTTTTTGGGTTCCTTATACTTTGTGCTTTCCATGGTCTTGGATCCTTTGGCCAACCCTCTGATCCAAGCACTTGTTTCCATAGCGGTTCAGATAGTAGGTGGATTTAAGTTCTACAAAGGTGCTTACAGCTCTCTGAAAAATAAGGTTGCGGGCATGGACGTTCTCGTTGCTCTCGGGACAAGCGGCTCACTTCTTTACAGCCTGCTCGCTTGGGCAGGGTTCATAGAGGGGGATCCTTTCTTTGAAACAAATGTGTTTCTGATAACGTTCGTTAGATTGGGCCGTTTCATCGAAGATCGGATGAAGAAAAAAGCTCTTGCTAAGCTAAAGGCTCTTCTTTCAGCTCAAAGCTCGGAAGTTAAGGTTCTCGAAGGTGAAAGGGAAGTTAAGAAAAGGGCTCAAGAAGTATCCAAAGGAGAAAAGATAGTTCTGAGGACCGGGGATACCGTCTTGCTCGATTGCAAGGTTATAAAGGGTGAGGTTCTTGTTTCGGAAGCTGTTATAACCGGAGAGCCCGAACCCATACACAAAAGACCAGGGGACAAAATAGTCAGTGGTTCGGAAGTAATAAACGGGTATGCGGTAGCGGAAGTGGAAAATGTTTTCTTGAGTTCATACCTGGCTCGCATAGGAGACCTTATTGACAAGGCTATTTCTGAAAAGCCAAAAGTTCAAAGACTCGCGGACAGGATATCTCACTACTTCGTTTTAGGTGTATTAGCGGTCTCGGTCTTGACCTTCGTAGGTTGGTTCTACACGAGCGGAAATCTTCCCCTATCGGTCAACTTTTCCTTAGCGGTGTTGGTTGTATCCTGTCCCTGCGCTTTGGGTATAGCAACCCCCTTGGCCATTATGGTCGGCCTATCTAAAGCCCTTCAGAAGGGAGTAATCATAAAGAAACCTTCCTCTGTGGAAATCTTTCCCAGAGTAAACACAGTAGTCCTTGACAAAACCGGAACCCTTACGGAAGGCAAATTCAAGATCAAGGATTACACCCTGAAGGATAATAAGGCTCTTGACGTTGCCTTCACTATGGAGCTTGCCTCCGACCACCCCGTGGCTCAGACGATCAGAAGCTTTGCAAAGGAAAAAGGAGCTAAGGAAGTAGATCTGGGACCCTGTAGGGAGATAGTCGGCAAGGGTGTTCAGTGCGGAGAATACTTTATAGGTGACGGTGGCACAAAGAACGGGGTGAAGGAGGTGGTTTTAAAAAAGGGGAACGAGGTGATAGCGGTTTTCCGCTTAGAGGACGCTATAAAAGAGGAAGCTCCTAAGGTAGTGAAAGAGCTTAAAGCCTTAGGCCTCTATGTAATGATCCTCTCGGGAGACAGAAAAGAAAAAGCTCAAGAGGTAGGAAAGACTCTGGGCGTAGACAGGGTAATAGCGGAAGTAGGTCCTGAAGACAAAAGGAAAGTTGTAGAGAGCCTCCAAGGAGAAGGAAAGGTAGTTGCAATGGTGGGTGACGGCGTAAACGATGCCCCCGCTTTAGCTCAGGCGGATCTTTCTTTCGCGGTGGGCGGTGGAACCGATATAGCTAAAAAGACGGGAGACGTCGTTCTTATATCGGGAATCAAGTCTCTACCCTACGCTTTTAAGATCGGACTGAGAGTCTATTCGAAGATAAAGCAAAATCTCTTCTGGGCTTTCCTATACAACGCCCTCAGCATACCTGTGGCTATGGGGCTCTTCTACAAGTGGGGTTTGGTTCTAAAACCTGAAATAGCAGGGCTGATGATGGCACTCTCATCGTTGAGTGTGGTCTCTAACACGCTTTTGCTTATGAAGGATTAACCTCGCGCATGGCCCATTTTTCGAGGATACCTTCTATCTCTTCCTCGCTCAGACTCGGCTTGTCATACATGCCTTTTTCTTCCCTTTGTCGCTGGGCTTCGTATAGGATAACCGCGGTAGCAACGGAAACGTTCAAGCTCCTTGCCATACCCACCATGGGGATGACTATCTTTCTGTTTGAAACCTTTAAAACTTCCTCGGAAACCCCCTTGAGTTCGTTCCCTACGACTATTACCGTAGGCTTGGTGTAGTCTACCTCCCTGAAATTTACACTTTCGGAAGATATGTAGGTGGCTACTATCTGGAAACCTAACTTTTTAAGTTCGGTGAGTTTCCTTATAGGATCTTGAACCCTTTCTACCTCCACCCACTTTTCTGAACCCACCGTTATCCCTTCGTTGAGAGGGATCTTTTTAGCTTCACTGCTGTAAAGGACCTTCATAACCCCTACCGCGTCGCATGTTCTTATGATCGCGGAGAAGTTATGCTCGTTCTTCACATCCTCCGCAAAGACGATGAGATCCTTTTGCCTCCTTTCGAGAACCTCTCTGAATCTTTTGAGTCTCTGTGGGGTTAAAAAGTTGATCGCCTTCACCTAATATATTTTCTATGAAAGTTCTTCTCCTTGTTTACTCGGACCTCCTGAAGAAGGAAGACTTTTGGGAGGTTTTTGAAAAAAACGTGGATATCCTCTCACGGGTTATAGGCATAGATAGTCTTTACGCTTCGGTAAGTTCAAGGTTCATAGAGATCTTCGACAGGTTCCCGGAAATTTGCTTTATAAACAACCTGAAAGATACTCCCGTCTTCGGTGCTTACAAGGGTCTTAGGAAGCTCAGAGGCAACGATGTTCTTATAGTAGACGGGGGCTGTCCCCTTTCCAAAGATTGGATATTCCAACTCATAAACAGGGTTAACGTGACAGTAGGTATGCTTAAACAAAGGTGGGCGGGCATAGCTTTGGTAAAGATGCGGGAACTCGATTACATGGTAAGGAGTCTTGAAAAAAACTTCGAAAAAGGCATGCTCGAAGCGTTTCACACTCTCAAAAACACCTATAGTGTTGTAACCGAATTTTTAGATGTTGATTTAAAATAGGCCTTCGGAGGTGAGTCATGGCTGATCCGGATATTCTTCTCATATCGATGGTTGAGCTGATCGAAGGGGTTAAAAATCTCATAGGAGATAGAGGTGCTAACGCGGTAATGCGTGATGCGGGAAGACACAGTGGACCGAGGCTCTTAGAAAGCCTTATAGATAAGCTTCCTGAAGTCCTTTCCAAAGAGGAAGCCCTAAGAAGAACTTGTATGATGCTTGAAGAACTCGGATTTGCCAAGAAAATAGCTATTGAGGGTAACAAGATAGTCGTTGAGGAGGATATATTCAGCGACGCGGTAAGAACCGATGATATAAGTCCCGTAGCTTACTTCCTCATAGGTCTTATAGAAGGTTTCGTTCAATTCATGGCACAAGACAAGTGTGTCCTCAATGCGGAAAGCATAGAAAAGGGGAAGATGGTCTTCAACTATTCCTGAGCGTCAAGGAGCTTTTCTAAGTTAGAAACCTTCTTTCTATACTCTTCGTGGGTTATTTCTCCCTTCATTAACATCTCCGCAAGGGTGTTAAACTCCTTCTCAACCTCGCTCAGGAGCTTAAGTTTTTCCTCCTTTCCCGAGAAAACGATCCTATACAGCAATATCTCGTCCATCTCATAGTGCTTTAGGATCCTCTTTATTAAAGAAACTTTGCCTTTTACGATACTATCTTTTAGCTTTTGAAGAAGAGAAAACACATCGTTTAGGTCCTTTTTCCTCGAAGCCCTGATGAACACCCTACCGCTTTTTGGGATCTTGCCCACTATAGTGTAACTGTCCTCCCCCTCGTCTCTATAGATCTCCAAACTCACCTCCGTTCCGTTTACCGAAAATATGTCGTGAAGAACCTTTCTCTCTAAGGGAATTTTACGCTTGCTTTCCCTATCTATGTATTCCTTGAAGGATATACCGCCGAAAACCGCTATTATTTCTTTGCTGTATTCGTTGGCGAGTGTCCCCACACTTATAGTTGCAAAACGGAGGAACTCCTGAGAAAGGAAATCTTTCGGGAACTTTAGCCCTAACACTATATCGAGGAAGCCTTTTTCAAACTCCACCCAAAAGGAACACAAGGTCAACCCCGCGTTCTCGGTAAGTAAAAATCTGAGCAGATCTTTGTCGGGCTTCACTTTAAGGGCAACGGGGGAATAGACCTTTATGAGTATCTTTTCCCCTTCTCTTGAAACCTCAACGTTTATTGTCGTAGATCCCCACGGGATCAAAAATTCATTATCCTCCTGATATACCCTCACCTCCCCGAATATCTTTCTTAAAAAGCTGTCCGTTAAAGCCACTATCTTCTGGAGTTTTACATCCATACGGTCTTTTATATTAATACAAGGAGACATGGATAAACTACTGCGCTCCTTAATCCTGTTCCTCAGCTTTTTATGGATCTCCTTTGCACAGGAGTTCATCGTCAAGATTCCTCAAGGATCAAACTGGACTCCTCCCGAAGGTTGGAGGGTTAAAGATAGATTTAAAAATTATCTCCTCGTTGAAATAACCGAGTCTTTGGAAAATGCTCAGCTGAAAAGCCTTACACTCAGCGGTGAGATCGAATACATAGCAAGAAATGTAAAACTTTATGCCTTCGCGGTCCCGAGCGATCCTCTCTACGAATCTCAATGGCATCACAGACTTATAAACTCGGAAAGACTCTGGGATCTGAGTTTAGATTGCTCAAGCATAGTAGTGGCTGTAATAGATACGGGAGTAGATTACCAGCACGAAGATTTAAAGGACAACATATGGCAAAATACCGCGGAGTGTAACGGAACTCAAGGAGTGGACGACGACAACAACGGTTATGTAGACGACTGCAGAGGATGGGACTTTCAAGAAAACGACAACGATCCACAAGATCCCGACGGTCACGGAACGCACGTGGCGGGTCTCGTGGGAGCGGTTGGCAACAACTCCGAGGGAGTTACGGGGGTTTGTTGGAGAGCTAAGCTAATGCCCGTCCGCATACTGGATCAAAACGGTGTAGGAACCGTCTACGATTTTCTCAAGGGAGTGACGTATGCGGTCGAAAACGGAGCGAAGGTTATCGTTTCAAGCCTCGGGACTTGTCCCGTAGGTGCGAGGGGTTGCTCTATAACGGGCACATCGGACACTGCGCTTCAACCTTTAAAAGATGCGGTTGAACTTGCCAGAAGCAGGAGAGTTATTCTCGTAACCGCTTCGGGAAACGAAGGTGTAAACACCGACGCGTATCCGGTTTATCCGGGTGCCTTTTCAAAGGACTATGAGAACGTTATAAACGTTACCTCAATAGACGGTGACGGGAAGCTATCTTTCTTTTCCAACTTCGGCGTCCAGACTGTGGATGTGGCGGTTCCGGGAGGTTTTTTAAACTACCAACAAGACCCGCGGATTACGATACTGAGCACGTATCCTCAAAATGACTATAAATACTTTCCCGGAACCTCCATGGCAGCACCCTTAGTTGCGGGGGCGGTGGCACACCTGTTGAGTGCGGAACCCTTCTTATCTCCGAGGGAGGTAAAACTCCGTATAATAGGTGCTACCACTAAGAACTCTTGCCTTGAAGGAAGGGTAAAGAGCGGGGGTGTTCTGAATATCTGCAAACTCATCGCGGATGAAGCCTTTTGCGGAAACGTGGACTTTAGATCCGATTGCTCGGTTGTGGAACCGGAACCTCCGAACAACAGCGGTGGTTGTTCTTCCCTGAGTTTGGGACCTTACACTTTGGCTTTGTTGATCATTTTGATCCTGTTTAGGATCTTTAAGTATGTTTACAGGTCTCGTTGAGGCGGTAGGGGAGGTTCTCGATATAAGAGCCGGCCCTCAAAATACAACCCTGTGGATTAAGACCCCCTTTGAGGACGTAAATGTAGGAGACAGCGTAGCTGTAAACGGGGCTTGTCTTACCGCGGTTGAAATTAAAGGGCCTGCGGTTGCTTTCGATGTCTCTCAGGAAACCCTCAAGAGAACCAACTTAAAGGATTTAAAGAGAGGATCTTTCGTAAATCTCGAAAGGGCTCTAAAGGTGGGAGACAGGTTAGGAGGCCACCTGATAACGGGCCACGTGGATTTTACCGCCACCGTTGAGTCTTTCTCTGATAGAGGTCTCCACAGGGAGCTCGTTATTAAGATTCCCGAGGACCATTTGAAATTCGTAGTGGAAAAGGGATCTATCGCTGTAGACGGCATCAGCCTGACGGTAAACTACATAAGATCTTCGAAGGTCTACATAAACGTAATACCCCACACATACGAAAACACAAACCTTCGCTACAGAAAAGTTGGGGACAAAGTGAACGTCGAAACAGACATAATAGGCAAATACGTTATCCGCTATATGGAAAGCTTTAACTTTAAAAGGGAAAGTCCCTTAGAGGCTATGTTCGGACAATGAGGATCTTTATAGGATGTTCGGGCTTCTCTTATAAGGATTGGATCGCTACCTTCTACCCGCCGAGGATAGATCAGTCAGAGATGATCACCTATTACGAGAAATTCTTCGATGTGGTGGAGATAAACTACACCTTTTACTCCATGCCACATCCCTATACGATGGAAAGCTTTTTAGAAA
>WFYK01000220.1 GCA_015490105.1 Aquificaceae bacterium
CAACGGTAAAATCCATGGAACACACGAGGGCTTCTTCCTCATTTACTTTTAGGGCTATCTTTTCCTCCTCCACATCCTCAAGGTATCTGTTCACAGCATAAGGACAGGTTATGAGTTGGAAAACGCCTTTTAGGCTTTTTACAGGGAAAAGGAGCAGGCGCGCGTCGGTAAAGTAAACCTTTCCCGCGTTATCTTGAGAGCCGAAGACATCTTTGAGCCATTCAAATTGTTTCTTAAACTCCTCGCTAAGAGCCTCATCCTTAGGCAGTTCTCCTTTGGATAACCACTCGTCTATTTTCTTGACAGAAGCGTCCGTTTGCTTTGACGCCTCCCTTATGTAGTATTCCCTTACTACCCCCTTTATGCTACTTGCGGGAACATAAGGAAAGTCTGTGTGTACCTCCCTAACTATGGGCAGGTCAATGTGAGAAAGACCTTGACCAGATCCTACGTGGAGGGGAGTTAATACCCTCAGGAAATAGATCTTTCTATTCATCCCTTCACCTCCATGATTATTCCCGAGTTCCAACCCCTTTCTAAGAATTTTTCCCTTCTATCTATAACGCTCGGAGAACTTTCTATCTGACAAACTCTATTAATTTCCCCATTCTCCACAGCCTCCAGAACAAGGACGCTGGCAGGTCTGAGCATTTCCACAAAAGGTTTTCTAAAACCCGATATGAACTCAGAACCTGCGCTGTGTAGCCACAGAACTTTAAGCTCTCTATCTCCTATCTTGATGTTTTTCTCCCTTTTGATTCCACCTTCAACGAAGGCATGGGAAAGGAGATAGAACTTATAGAGATTTCCTTTCTTCAGCGTCAGCTTGTCTTTAAAGAAGTCCGCCAGATCCATCTTCCCCTTTAACTTTGCCAACCTTCCCTCTCCCCCTATTTTGTTAAGGCTTTTTAGTCCGTCCGCTTCCGAGGCGAGGATTCCCAAAAGCGTATCCTCCTTAAACCTTAAAAAGTCCTGAGAGTAAAGCATTGACTCCTCCGAGGTTCTTGAAGATACACTTAGCTTTACCCCCACCCTCATCTCCGTCGCTAAGAATTCGCCCAGTTCCTTTAAGACGAATCCTCCTTCCCCGCTGGTATACTTTTCTACGAAATCACTTACAGACACAAACCCTTGTGCAGGCTCGTAAGGTTTTTCTTCTTCCAGAACGGGCGGAAACTTGAGAGGTGCTATTATCGGATCTCCTTTCTTTTCCTTCCTCGGCTTGAGGCAGTCCGCGGGAACGGGAAGATAAGCTTCACCGTCTTTGACTAAGAGAACCGAATAGACCTTTCTAAAATACGGGAAAAACCTCATTATGGGCGGGGGGAAGGAGCTTTTTTGTATGTGACTCTCGCCTGCGGAGAAGTTTTTAAGCCCCCCAAAGCTCAGAACATCGTAAGGCTCAAGCAGATACAGCTTCATTCGTCTCCTCCCTTTGGCTCAGGAAACGGGCTATGTAAAGGACGTTCAGCAGATCTCTGAAATCTTCCCTTTGAGATATAAAGTCCTCAATCAAATCCATAAGATCTTTCAGTTCCTCTTCCGAAAGCGTGCTCTTCCTGCGGATTGTTCTCCTGACAACCGCTAAAACTGGGAAAAAAAGCTCCTCACTGCAGTCCAAACCCTCAAGGTCCTTCTCCAAGGCGTAGGCGAGAGTAGAGGAAAGCTTTCCTCTGCGGAAGAGCTCTACAAGTTTATTTACGATTTCAAGCTCGTTCCATTTCAAGACTACAGACCTCGGAGCACCTGATCTTTTAATGACACTTATGCATACCCTGTTCCTCCCGCTATCCTTCGCCAGCTTTTCCGCTTTCCTGACTTCATCAAGGACAAAGCTTAGATTCTCTTTCTCGTGGGCTATCACTATCCCTGCACTCATGGTAGGTTCACTTGCAAGACCTTTGATCTTGTTCGTTATGGATTCGCTATATTTCCTCCTTATAGAGTCCGCAAATCCCAGAGCCCTTGAGGGATGCATGACCGCAAGCACGTCGTCCCCGCCTGCATAAACTACGCTGAGCCACAGGTTATCTTCGCATTCCTTTACACTCTGAGCGAAGCTTGAAACCGCCCGTGAAAATTCTCTGTGGAATTTCTCTGTTAACTCCATACCTCTCAAAGAGTCGTCTTTACCGAGCCACTTTCCCATATTGTCCCCGTCCGCCATGAGGATGGCGAAGTAGGAATTTTCGGGCTTTTTGAAATCAAAATCTTCGTAAAGCTTTTCCAGTTCTATTAGAAGTTTTTCAAAAAATTCTTTGTCCTCTGGATTTGCCTCTTCCATCATATCCTTTACATCCTCAGGATCAAGAAAGTCCGCGTTTATTTCTTTTATGTCCTTCCTATCAAAGTTTTCCTCTATAGTGTTTACTAAGTAAAGGATTTCACCTGCATTGGGAGCCTTCCTCAAGTTCTCCTTGAGATTCGCCCAAGCGAGATCTTTCGTGCTGGGAAAGGAAGGAACATTATAC
>WFYK01000221.1 GCA_015490105.1 Aquificaceae bacterium
AAGCTTTTCCTACCGTTTGGGAGGTGTTTTCCCGAAACGGAGATTTGAGTGACGAAGAGCTTGAAAACCTACCCTACACGCGGGACAAAGTTTTCTTAGAGGAGAAAATAGAGACCTCCGCAGGGTGGGTAGGTCTTGTGGACAAGCTGGAGCTGGGAACGGACATGGATTTCTACACCTTCATAGTGGAGTGCCCCCTCTTTGTAGCTCGCCAGTGGCACAGACACAGGTTCGGATCTTACAACGAAATTTCGAGGCGCTACACCTCATACGACATAAGCTTTTACATTCCCAAGGTTCTGAGAAAGCAGGCCCAGACCAACAAGCAAGCTTCCGTAGATGAACCCATAGAGGAACCTTACCATTCGGAGTTTCTGTCCAGCATTCAAAGGGTTATAGACGAGAGCTACAGCCTTTACGAGAAGATGGTAAACCGCGGGGTAGCGAAAGAAATTTCAAGGGGGATTCTGCCTCAATTTATGAAAACACGCTACTATTGGACGGTTCCCAGAATTGCTCTGGACAACTTCATAACGCTCAGAACCCACGAAGGTGCCCAAAAAGAGATCAGGGATCTTGCCCAGGCCATAAAAGAGATGGTGGGCTACAAGGGAACGGACAAGAAGAACAGGCTCTAAGAGTTCCTTTTTCTGATCTCCTCCTCTATTAGGGAAAACATCTGATCGTAGACCTTCATAAGTTCTTGAGCAGTTTCAACTACGCTGGGAACGCCTATCTTCATAGCCTGATCGCAGAGAGGTTTTATCTCCTTTTCAAAGTAACCCTTGTGTTCCAGAAGGTCGAATTCAAGCTCGTCCACTTCGAGATCCTCTATAATGCTTGAATACTCTTCGAGCTTTATCTTTGCGGATATAAGGTGGTGCTTCAGCTCCGCACCCAAGTCCCCTCTATCCAAACCAGCTTTTCTAAAGTCCGCCATACAAACCTCCTTTAAAACATGTGCCCGAGCTTCTCTTTCTTCGTAGAGAGGTAAATCCTGTTGTAATTGTTAGGCTCTATCTTTAAAGGGACCCTCTCCACTATTTCAAGGCCGAAACCCTCTAAAGCTACTATCTTCCTCGGGTTGTTGGTCATCAAGCGCATCTTTCTAACACCTAAATCTAAAAGTATCTGAACACCTACGCCGTAATCCCTGAGATCCGCAGGGTATCCGAGCTTTTCGTTGGCTTCTACAGTATCGTATCCCTCCTCCTGAAGCTGGTAGGCCTTTATCTTGTTGGCTATGCCTATACCCCGACCTTCGTGTCCGAGAATGTAGACGAGAACTCCTTTTCCTTCCTTTGAGATCATCTCGAGGGCCTTTTCCAGCTGAGGTCTGCAGTCGCACCGCATAGATCTGAAAACGTCCCCGGTGAGGCACTCCGAGTGAACGCGCACCAAAACGGGTTCATCTTCCTTCCACTCTCCCATCGTAAGAGCTACCTGCTCTTCCCCCGTGAGTTTATGGCGGTAGGCGTGTATCTTGAAGAGACCCCAAGGTGTAGGCAAGGAGGCACTTGCCACCCTCTCAACGAGGCGCTCTTTTTTGAGGCGGTATCTTATCAGGTCCGCTATTGTGATTATTTTCAGATTGTGCTTTTTTGCAAACTCTATAAGATCGGGTAGGCGGGCCATAGTTCCGTCCTCTTTCATGATTTCGCAGATAACTCCTGCAGGATAGAGACCCGCCAATCTCGCAAGATCCACCGAAGCTTCCGTGTGGCCTGCCCTTTCCAAAACCCCCCCGGGGCGGGCTTTCAAAGGGAAGACGTGACCGGGTCTTATAAAGTCGGAGGGTTTGGCTTCCGGGCTTATGGCGAGCTTTATGGTGGTTGCTCTGTCGTAAGCGGATATACCCGTAGTGATTCCAAATTTAGGGTGAGCGTCTATGGAAACGCAGAAGTATGTGCCTTTGGGATCCGTGTTTCGGTGAGCCATAGGATACAGATCGAGCTCCTCACACCTTTCGGGTGTAAGGGACAGGCATATGAGACCCCTTCCGTATTTGGCCATAAAGTTTATAGCTTCTGGGGTTACCTTCTCCGCAGCCATAACGAGATCGCCCTCGTTCTCCCTGTCCGGGTCGTCTACGACGATGACCATTTTCCCTTGTCTTATGTCCTCTATCGCCTCCTCTATGGAGCTGAAAGGATAGCCCTCGCTCATTTTCTCAACTCCTCCAAGAAGTCTTTAATCTTTTCGTAAGTCTTTTCAAGGATACTCTTTCTATCGGGGTCTTTTTTTACAACCTCAACTTCTTGACCCGAATATCTGCTCGCTATTGCGTTTATAATGTCAGGCCCCCAGCTTATGATGATGTGCTCCGCTATTAGCAAAAAGATTACTATCCTCAAAAACCAACCGAGCATACGTTAAAAAATTAACCCTTCTCGCACTGAGCTTCAAGGAATCTAAGCGGTGATATAATTTTGGAAAACCCTTCGGAGGATGAGGAATGGATCTTTACGAATACGAAGCTTACGACAAGATCTTCAAAAAATACGGTATACCCACACCAAAATATATGTTCGTTGACCACATCACCGAAGAGGTTGAAAACTTCGTAAACCAACTGGGAGAGTGTGTGGTAAAGTCTCAGGTTCTCGTAGGAAAGAGGGGAAAAGCGGGTGCGGTGAGGCTATGTTCTAATCCCGAAGAAGCCATCGAAGAGATAAAGGCCCTCCTCGAGTATCCAGTATACGGTGAGATGCCCGTTGGTGTCCTCGTCGTAGAAAAGGCCAACATCGTTAAAGAGCTCTACGCTTCTATAACTTACTCTACGGAGGTGAGGGCTCCCGTCCTCACCCTATCCCTCGAGGGTGGTATGGACATAGAGGAGGTGGATCCTTCCAAGATAAAGATATTCGAGATAAATCCTCTCAAAGGGCTTTACCCTCACATGGTAAGAAACTACCTGCTGGAGATGGGTTTCCCCCACGAGTATATGTCCGTTCTGAGGGAGCTTTCGGAAGTCATCGCAAATATGTATAAGGCTTTCTGGGAGGCGGAAGCCAGACTTTTAGAGATAAACCCCTTGGCCATAGTTGATGTCGGCGGAAAGCTGAGGGTTAGAGCTTTGGATGCGGTTGTAAAAATAGACGATGACGCTTCGGTTCCGCCCGCTAAGATCTACGGTGTTAGAACCGCCCTCAAGAGGCCACCCACGGAAAGGGAGATCGCCGCTGCGGAAATAGACAAGGACGATCACAGAGGAAAGGCTGGGTCTTACGTGGAGATGGACGGAGACATTGCCATGATGACCTTCGGAGGAGGTGGTTCTACAGTTACCATAGAAACAACCTACGCCATAGGTCTCAAGCCCGCTAACTTTACCGACATAGGAGGAAACCCTCCCGCGGAAAAGATGTATAAGATAACGAGGATAATCCTCTCAAAGCCCGGGATAAGGGGTGTTCTGGTCTGCGGGGGAACCGCAAACAACACGAGGATTGACGTGACCCTCGGAGAGGGGGTTGCAAACGCTATAAGGGACCTCAAGAAGGAAGGAAAGCTCGATCCTAACTGGATATGGGTAGTCAGAAGGAACGGTCCCGAGGCTGAGAAAGGACTCA
>WFYK01000222.1 GCA_015490105.1 Aquificaceae bacterium
GAAAAATACGGTAAAGACCCTTTAGAGTATGCTTTAGCAGGAGGAGAAGACTACCAGATCCTCTTTACCCATCCTACATCCAGATGGAATCCCTTTATGGATATGACCCAAATAGGGACGGTGGAAGAAGGACAAGGTGTTTTTGTAGACGGAAAGCCCGCGGAAGGGACGGGCTTTAAGCACTTTTAACCTCTTGGTTATAGTATTTGCCGTATTTGGTGTCACACTTCTTTATGTGGGACAGGAGCCACCCCATGGTCATAGCTACAGCTGTCCTGAACTCTTCCTCATCACCCGCTTTTATCTTTTCCAAGGACTTTGCCATTAAGCTTCTGAACTGATCGTGAGCCTTCTTATGGGTTTCAAACTCGGGGTATCCTATGGACTTCATAAATTCCTCCTCATCCCTGAGGTGATTTTCAAGATATTGGGCTATCTCTTGGGTGAAGATTTCCTTTGCTCTCGCCTTTTCTCCTTTTTCGAGCAGATTTTGAATGTTGTTTAAAAGCTCTACCAGAGTTTTGTGCTGATCGTCCATGCGGTCCACTCCCACTATGAATTCATCTGACCAAGAGAACCACATATTCCCCCCTCCTTCAATTGATCCTTATTGATTTATTATAAGCTACTCAAGAATCAACTTAAAGCCTTGGGCTTCTTTCAGTGCCCTCCTGTATTCCCAATCGTAGATCCTTCTGGCTATTTCGGGATACTCTTTGGCTTTGTAGAAGGGCCAGTATTGATCCATAACGTTTACCGCCAAATTGGGATCTACACTCCTTAGAAAGGCCATGACTTCAGAAGTAGTAGAAACGTCGTTGGGAAGAACGAGATGCCTAACAAGAAGTCCCCTTACCGCTATACCCCTCTCGTCAGTCTTTAAGTTCCCCACTTGCCTGAACATTTCCTTTATAGCTTTTTTAGCGTAGGTAGGATAGTCCTTTACTTTAGAATACTTCCTGCCGAAATCTTTTCTAAGATACTTCAGATCCGCAAGGTATATGTCCACTATACCGTCCAGAAGTTTTAAGCTTTCTAAAGAGTCGAAGGAAGAAGTGTTGTATACGATAGGGATGTGCAGACCTCTTTCAACAGCTATCAGCAACCCTTCAAGTATTTGGGGAACTACATGGGAGGGAGATACGAGGTTTATGTTGTGACATCCAAGGTCTTGAAGTTCGAGCATCATGTTAGCAATATCTTCCGCGGAGACTTCCCTTCCCTCTCCAAAATGGCTGATCTCATAGTTCTGGCAGTAAACACACCTCATGTTACAGTAAGAGAAAAAGATCGTCCCGCTTCCTTTAAACCCTCTTATGGGGAACTCCTCACCTCTGTGGGGAAAGTATGAGGAAACTATAGCTTTTCTTCCTACTTTGCAGTAGCCTCTTTCATCTTTTAACCTGTTTACACCGCAGTTATGGGGACAGACGTTGCACTCCCGAAGCATGCTGAGGGCCTTTTCCACCCTTCTTTGAAGTTCCCCGCTCCTGTAGAGCTTAAGATAGGAAGGGTAATCCTTTAGCTCCATCTTCTTCCGAACTCCTCGAGAGGTTCGTTAGGGGAGGGATTTATGTCCAAAGGAGCTACTTTACCTCTTTTGAAGCGTTCGATCCCCGCATAGGCTATCATCAGAGCGTTGTCCGTAGAGAGCTTAGGGCTCGGAATGTAGAGTTCAAAGCCTCTCTCTTGAGACAATCCTTTCAGCCGTTCCCTCAGCTCACTGTTTGCGGACACACCGCCCACTACCGCAAGCCTGTTCACTTTAGTAATCTCCAAGGCTCTCATAGCTTTTTCGATCAGGATATCCACCGCGGTTCTTTGAAAGGACGCGCAAACATCTTCTACTTTATAATTTCTCTCTTTTTGGATAAGGTGCATTACCGCCGTCTTGAGCCCGCTGAAGGAAAAGTTTAGCCCGTCTTCTATCATTGGCTTGGGGAGCTTGTATTTAGGCTCTCCCTCCTTCGCAAGCCTGTCTATCACCGGCCCACCTGGATACGGAAGTCCCAACATCTTAGCGACCTTATCAAAGCTCTCTCCCACCGCATCGTCAAGGGTCCCTCCCAAAAATTTGTATTTTCCGAAGTCCTCAACGAGATAAAGATCCGTGTGACCTCCGGATACGATCAGTGCAACGAAGGGGTATTGGGGATCTGCTTCTAAAAACACCGAGTATATATGACCTTCCAAGTGATGGACCGGAACGAGGGGTTTGTCGTATACATAAGCCAGAGTCTTTGCAAAGGAGACTCCGACTACCAAAGACAGGATCAAGCCCGGGGTTAAGGTAAAAGAGATAAAGTCCACCTCTTCTAATTTCACCGGGGAGTCCTTCAGAAGCTTGTCCAAAAGTGGTAGAAGGTTTCTGGTGTGCTCTCTTGCAGAAAGCTCAGGAACTACCCCACCGAAGGGTGAGTGAAGTTTAGCCTGGGAGAGCAAAATCTCAGCTAAGGGACCCTTCTCTTTTGAGAAGATAGCAAGAGCAGTTTCATCACAAGAGGTCTCAACCGCGAACGTTAACATGACTGCTGATGAGATCTAACGCTTTTCTTAGCTGAACGTCAATTTCGGGGATCACGATAACCTCTTGCTGATCTCCCTCTATACGTCTCCGTCTTATTTCCTTTGCTAACTTTTCCCAAACTTCATCTTTCATCTCGACCACGTAATCGGGTTTTATACCGCGCTTGTGGATCAACCTACCCTTCGGAGTATAGTAGTAAGCTACCGTGAGTTTTACCGCGGATCCATCTTCCAAGGGAATGATGTTTTGGACGGACGCTTTACCGAAACTCTTTTCACCTACTACCGTGGCCCGCCCGTGATCTTGGAGGGCACCGGTGACTATCTCAGAAGCACTCGCGGATCCTTTGTTTATGAGAATAACTATAGGTATCGATTCGGGAACAATCGGCTTTCTCTTGGAGTAAAACCTCTCTTCTTCCCTTCTTCCTTTGGTTATAACAATAAGTTTACCTTCAGGCAAAAACAGATCGGAGACGTTTACCGCTTCCTGCAGTAGTCCTCCGGGGTTGTTCCTCAGATCTACGATTATGCCCTCTACACCCAAGCTTACGAATTCTTGAAGAACCTTCTTGAGTTCTCTAGAGGTATCGTGCTGAAACTGAGATATCTTCACGTAGCCTACGTTCCCTATCGTTGTGTGTTTTACACTCTGGATTTTTATGATCGCCCGTGTGATCTCAACGGTGAAGGGTTTGTCTACACCCCTTCTCATTATGGTCAGTTTTACCTTAGTGCCCGGCTTTCCTCTTATCTTTCTGACTATCTCAAGAAGGGTCTTTCCGAAAGTGTCCTCTCCATCCACCGCTATTATCACATCACCCGCTCTTAGTCCCGCTTTAAAGGCGGGGGTTCCCTCTATAGGGGCGACTACTATGGGTCTTCCTTTATCCATACTTATCTCTATTCCTACACCTCCGAACTCTCCCTCGGTTTCTTCCATAAACTCTTTGAACTTTTCTGGCGGAAAGAAGGCGGAGAAAGGGTCTAAAGAGGAGAGCATACCACTTAGGGAACCGTATATGAGTTTCTTAGTGCTTGGCTCCTCAACGTAGTTTTCTTTTACGAGTCTCAAAACCTCCGTATAGAGCTTCAGATAAGAAAACTCGTCCTCTCTCTTTTCTGATCCTTTGCCCTGAGAAACCCCTAAGATAAATCCTCCCATAAAGATCAAGACCAAGAAGAAAGCGGAGATCAGCCTACCCATAATCATTCACTCCTTAAGAAAAGTTATAGTCTTTACCTCACTAAGGTAAAAGTCCACCGCACCTACGGAGGAAAGAGCGGAACACCTTATAGAACTTCTAACGGAAAAAGTTTCCTCTTCACCGTTTACCATCAAAACCCTCACTTCCAAATCTCCCTCCCTTTCCCTTAGAACCTCTATCTTTTTAACTTTCCTTATATCGAGAGTATACTCCAAAGATCCCTTTTTCAGTTTTAAGACACCGCCTTCAAAACAGGAAAGACCCCTTACCTCGTGGGAAATTCCTTTAATATCCACCACCTTCGCCTTTAGGTTTATCACCTCCGGGGGGGTTTTAGGAGCTTCACCCATACTAAGAAGGAAAAGTGACCCGCCGAGGATCAGCCCTCTCCTCATAGATAGTCTATTTTACTCCGATCTTTTCCTTTACCTCTTCTATACTGCTTACGGGTTCCTCACATGCGAAGTTTCTGCAAAAGTAGTAGCTCACTTCCCCTTTAGGTTCCATACTTTGAAGAAGGCTGTTGATCTTCTGAGTATTGCTGTCCTTTATCAGGAAGTGCCCTTCGGGAACGAAAGCTTTTTGGAGATCCTTGAGATCGTTTATTAGTTTCTCTTTATTTCCGACTCCTACCACCTCGAAAGACCCATTTACCAGAAGATCTAAGGCCATCATCGAAAAGGTGTGAGCGGAGGGGAAGGACCTCAGCACTTCTCCGAAGGCTTTAAGGGTAAGATCCGCAAACTTTTCCAAGCGGGGTTCTGAAATCATACGTGCGAGTCGAACGAGGTTGAAGGCCATAACCGAGTTTCCCGAAGGGGTAGCACCGTCGTAGATCTCCTTCTTTCTCACGAGAA
>WFYK01000223.1 GCA_015490105.1 Aquificaceae bacterium
AAACGAACTTGAAAGGATCTCACCCACCCGCTTGATAAAACTCGAACAGGCAATGAACAGGTGGATAACCACCGTGACAGGAGATCTGAGGAGCATTGTCTTTAACTTAGACACCATATCCATAGCGGAGATAAAAACGGAGAAGATTTCCGACTTTGTTTTGAGGATACCCCTTCCTGCGGCTATAGCTGTCCTGAGCGTGGAAGCTTTGAACGGAAAGATGTATCTCGTTCTGGATACAAGGCTTATATACACCATAATAAGCATAATTTTTGGAGGACCTCCTCAGCCTTACAGGGTAGAAGGAAAGAGCTTTACTAAGCTGGAGCTTAAGATAATCACCCAGCTGGTGAACATATTCGTTAAGCACCTCGATCAAGCCTGGAGAGAACTGATAAGGGAAGGATCTGTCAAGTTTACCGGCATAGAGGATAATCCCAGAAGGCTAATTACCGTTAGCAGGAACGAGATGGTAATAGTGGTTATCCTCGAAGTTGAAATAGAAGCCTTTAAAGGTTACGTATACTTAGCCATACCTATGAAAACTATAGAACCCATAAAGGACTCTTTAAGGAGCGCTGATCTGGGAGGCGAAGACTTCAAAAGGGAAATACTCCAGCACCTTATGACTATGGAGGTGGACATAGAAGCCGTCCTGCCGGCGATTACTATGACTATCGGGGAAATACTTGAGCTCAAGGAGGGGGATTTTATTTCTTTAGATAAAAGATCCACCGAACGGGTGACCTTGAGAGTTTCCGGTGTTCCCATGTTTACCGGAATTCTCGGAGAGTCGGAAGGTAAAAAGGCTGTTAAAATAGAAAGCCTGATAGAAGCTCAAGAGAGAGGAATAGGATGAAGGAGCTGGAAGGGATTATTAAAGAGCTCTTAGAAAACGTAAAGGAGCTCGAAAACGTAATAGAAGGCATTAAAAAGCCCGTAGCGGAAAGCTCACAACTCCTTCCTGCAACCGCAAAAAATATAGAGGACGTTATGGTTTTCTTAGAGCAAACTTCCCACGCCATAATGAACCTTCTTGAGAAAATCCAATCTAACTCCAACGAAATAAAGCAGGATGTGGAGTTTCTCCTTTCCTTGAATCCCGTTCAAAAGGTCCGCGAACGCCTTGAGAACATAAAAGCTAAAAACGACGATACCCTAAACACCCTTCTTGAACTTTACACACATATGTCCTTTCACGATCTTGCGGGACAACAGCTCAAAACCGTGCTCCAAGTCCTTGAGAAGGTCAAAAATGTTCTCTTGGATGTTATCGTTTCCCAAGTTACCGCGGGTAAAGAGTTGGATGAGGAGCAAAAGAGCACAATAAAGGGTAAGGTAAGCGAACTTCTCTCTCAGGATAGGATAGATCAAGAGGATGTAGATAAACTCTTGGAAGAATTCGGGCTTTAGGAGGTAGATAGAAATGCCCATGCCCCCGACGGACATAAGGATCCTTATAGTGGACGATATGAGCACCATGAGGAGGATTATCAGAACCATTCTCAACCAGCTGGGCTATACCAACATCGATGAGGCGGAAAATGGAAAGCAAGCCCTTGCAAAATTAAAGAAGGAGAAATTTGACTTTGTCATAACCGACTGGAACATGCCCGAAATGGACGGACTCACCCTCGTAAAAACCATAAGGAGCGACCCGGAGCTGAAGCACCTCCCCGTGCTTATGGTAACCGCGGAAGCTAAAAAGGAAAATGTCCTCGAAGCACTCAAAGCGGGGGTGAACAACTACATAGTCAAGCCCTTCACCCCTGAGGTTCTCAAAGAAAAGATGGAGAAGATATTTAAGTAAGTTATGTTCTTCGGTGCGGGGAAGAAGCTTAAGGAGCTGGAAGAACACTTCAGATCCTGCAGGGAAGATCTGGATCTTTTTAAAAGTGCTCTCGAACAGATAGAAGACGGGATAGTTATATTCAAGGATAATCGGGTTGCATTTACCAACTCGGTGGCCAAGAGCCTCCTTAGGGGAAGGGATCCGTTGAAGCTTCCCTTCGATGATCTTCAGGTAAAGTTCAGAAATGAAAACATAATTGTTTTTTCCAAAAAGCAGGAACAAGCTCAAGAATTCAAAGAAGAGGAAAGTAAAGATTCCCAAAAGGAGTGTATCTCCTCTATCCTTAGCCAAATAGAGCCCCTTATAGAGGACATAAACAGACTCTCCTCTCAGGCTATGGCAAGTTTTGAAGAGCTAAACGAGGTTTCCCGCATAGTGGATAACGGTCTCCAGCTCGTAAAAGAGATGAACGAAATAACCGCACGCACGGAGGAAAGACTGAGAGAAGATCTTAAGATAATCCACGAACTGAGCAAGCAGTCAGAAAATATCATAAAAATCCTATCTCTTATAAACGAAATTTCTGAACAGACCAACATGCTTGCTCTCAACGCTGCTATTGAAGCTGCGAGGGCGGGAGAGATAGGAAGGGGTTTTGCAGTAGTTGCGGAAGAGGTAAGAAGGCTTGCGGGTAAAACTATGGAGTTTACCGAGAACATTGACAAGGTTTTAAAAGATATAGAAAAGAGAATAGAAGATGCGAGAAAGCACATAGATGCAATCGTAGGGGAAGCTATAAAGCAAAAGGATCAAGCCTCTGACGTAGAAGAGCTTTTCTATCTTGTTCAATACAGGATGGAAACGCTAAAGAGTAAATACGAGGAGGTCTCTTCCAAACTGGAGGCTATCTTTAACCTAATGCAGGACACGAGGAGGGTTATAGAGGAGAAACTCAGAGAGGGAGGTTGATGAGTGCCTTCTGTAAGAAGGTCGTAGAGTATATGTATGAGAATAGGCTCAACGAGTTCCTTTCCTCCTTCTACGAACTTTACATGCAGTATAAACACTTGGGAGAGGAAAACTTCTTCAGGGAGTGGTTTGATCGATCGATCATAAGACAGCTCGTTAGCTACTTTCCCCCTTCCGTTCTCGTGCCTTCCTTTCAAGAAGTAAAAAACACTAAAGGAAGGCTTCTGAGGACATACGTGAAGACATACTGGGAGTTTTGTAAAAACCCACGTAAGTATCCAGTAAGGATAGAGGAAGCTTTAAAGTTTTTCGGCTTGAAAGAGCTTTCGGAAGAAGCTCTAAGGAAACGTTACAGGGAACTGGTAAGGCAGTTCCATCCGGACAGGGCAGGAAAGCGTAAGGAAACCCACATGATGATGGTGAAAGTAAACTATTACTATCAGGTGCTGAGGAGGTATCTTAGTGATAGAAGCTACGAAGCTGTTTCGGGCTGGTAGAAGGTATAGGGCTTTCGCCCCTTTTGAAAATTCCTACATCCCTGTTACCTTTACAGTTTACCC
>WFYK01000224.1 GCA_015490105.1 Aquificaceae bacterium
ATAGAAGAGCGATCGCCATTAGCTTTATCATATCTCCTCAAAGATCAACTTGTTCGGATCTTCCTCCGACTCCTCTATACCGCTTCCGATAAGGTAGTCTTCCAAGTTTCCCCTATCACGCAAAGGTGTCAATCTCTTTTTACCGTCCGGGGTTTCCCACAACACGGAGTATGAGTCCCCTTTAACTACTACATCAGGTTCAAGCCTTTTAAATCCCTTTCTTTCCATTTCTTTGATAAAGGTGTCTTCTTGAAGGGCAAGGACGAAGAGAGGATAATCCTTCTTCACGTGTTTGGAATCTTCAACGGTGTTTTCAAGTTCCTCGAAAGCCCTTTTGAAAGCCTTCGCCAGAGCTTTTCCAAAATCCTCCTCCCCTTTTTTATCGTCTCCTTCAAACCACAATTCCACCTTGTCTTCGTAAGAAGTAAGCTGAAGTTTAAAGAGCTTCATCTTGCAATCTTTAATAACTTAAGCTATCATACTCTTTTACTCAACACCAAAAAAACGGAGGTTTGGAAAAATGGCTAAGGAGAAGTTTGAGAGAACGAAAGAGCACGTGAACGTCGGAACTATAGGACACGTAGACCACGGGAAAAGCACCCTAACGTCCGCCATAACCTGCGTTCTCGCAGCGGGTCTCGTAGAAGGGGGCAAAGCTCAGTGCATGAAATATGAAGAGATAGACAAGGCCCCCGAAGAGAAGGAGAGAGGTATAACCATAAACATAACTCACGTTGAGTATGAAACTCCTAAACGCCACTACGCTCACGTTGACTGCCCCGGTCACGCGGACTACATAAAGAACATGATCACCGGTGCTGCTCAGATGGACGGGGCTATACTTGTTGTTTCCGCTGCGGACGGCCCTATGCCTCAAACCAGAGAGCACGTTCTCTTGGCAAGACAGGTTAACGTTCCCTACATAGTTGTCTTCCTCAATAAGTGTGACATGGTAGATGACGAGGAGCTCCTTGAACTCGTTGAGCTGGAAGTTAGAGAACTACTCAATAAGTATGAGTTCCCCGGTGATGAGGTTCCCGTAATAAGGGGATCCGCTTTAGGTGCCCTTCAAGAGCTTGAAAACAACTCTCCCGGTAAGTGGGTAGAGTCCATAAAGGAACTTCTCAACGCCCTCGACGAATACATACCCACACCTCAAAGGGAAGTGGACAAGCCCTTCCTCATGCCCATTGAAGACGTTTTCAGCATATCCGGTAGGGGAACGGTCGTTACCGGAAGGGTAGAAAGGGGTGTTCTCAGGCCCGGTGACGAGGTAGAGATCGTAGGTCTCAGGGAAGAGTCCAAGAAGACCGTTGCTACCTCCATAGAAATGTTCAGAAAGGTTCTCGATGAAGCCTTGCCCGGTGACAACGTGGGTGTGCTCTTGAGAGGTATAGAGAAGGACGAAGTGGAGAGGGGACAAGTTCTCGCTCAGCCCGGGACTGTCACGCCCCACAAGAGGTTCAGGGCTCAGGTTTACGTCCTGAGCAAAGAGGAAGGTGGGAGACACAAACCTTTCTTTGTAAACTACAGACCTCAGTTCTACTTCAGAACCGCGGACGTAACCGGAACGGTTGTGAAACTTCCTGAAGGGCAAGAGATGGTTATGCCCGGTGACAACGTGGAGATGGAAGTGGAACTCATAGCTCCCGTGGCTATGGAAGAAGGTCTCAGGTTTGCTATAAGGGAAGGTGGTAAGACGGTAGGAGCGGGAGTCGTTACTAAGATACTGGACTGAAGGAGTAAGCTATGGCATCCGTGAGGGAAATTATCACGCTCGCTTGCACCGAGTGTAAAAGGAGGAACTACACGACCACTAAGAATAAACAAAAGCATCCTGAAAGGCTCGAGCTTAGAAAATACTGTAAGTGGTGCAGGAAACACACCATACACAGGGAGGTAAGGTAAAGGGGCAGTAGCTCAGCTGGAAGAGCGCGGGACTCCAAATCCCGCGGTCGGGGGTTCGAGTCCTCCCTGCCCCGCTTTAGAGCCATGAACAAGGTCAAGGAGTTTTTAAAAGGTGTAAGGGCTGAGCTAAGGCGCGTAACGTGGCCGGATAGAAAACTCGTTCTAAAGGCGACGGTAAGTGTTATAATCTTTTCTTTGATAGTAGGTGTTTACCTCTGGGTCCTTGACCTTGCCTTTACAAAGCTCGTAGCTTTCATATTCTCGTTGAGAGGATCCTAATGGAAGAAAAACAGTGGTACGCTCTTCAGGTAGAAGCGGGTAAAGAGGTAGAGGCACGGGAAAACTTCCTGAAAGTTATTGAGATAGAGGGCCTTAAGGACCTCGTTGATGAGGTAATAGTCCCCGCGGAGGAAAGGGTAGTCATCAGAGCCCAAGGGAAGGAAAAATACAGACTATCCCTTAAAGGAAACAACAGGGACATCAGTGTTATGGGCAAAAAGGGAGTTACTACCTTCAGAATAGAGGACGGAACGGTCAGGGTGGTGGAAAGCCCTGAAGACGAACCATGTTTGAAAGCCCCGCCCATATCCAAGCCCGGTCAGAAGATAGTTTGCAAGGAAAACAAGACCGAAGCCAAGATAATTCTCGATAACAAGATGTTCCCCGGTTACATATTGGTTAAGGCAATCATGAACGACAAGCTCCTCAGAGCCATAGAGAAAACCCCGCACGTTTACAGACCCGTCCTCGACGGAGGAAGGCTCAAACCCCTCAAAGACGAAGAGGTAGAAAGGATACGCAGTCAGGTTCAGAAAGGGATAAAGGCGAAGAAGATCGAGTTCGAGAAGGGAGATCAGGTAAGGGTTATAGAAGGTCCGTTCATGAACTTTACGGGAACCATAGAAGAGGTCCATCCCGAGAGGGAAAAACTCACGGTCCTTATCAGTATCTTTGGAAGGCTAACCCCTGTAGAGCTCGATTTCGATCAGGTGGAGAAGATCTAAGGAGGATCTAAAGATGGCGAAGAAGGTAATAGGGACGATAGAGCTTATGCTCCCCGCCCAACAGGCCTCACCCGCACCTCCAGTAGGTCCCGCATTGGGTCAACACGGTGTAAACATAATGGAGTTTGTCAAGCAGTTCAACGCAGCGAGTAAAGATTACGAACCTGGCACGATCCTCCCCGTGGTAATAACCGTCTATCAAGACAGGAGCTTTACCTTCGTTCTGAAGACACCTCCCGTATCTTACCTCCTAAAGAAGGCTGCGGGCGTAGAGAAGGGAGCTTCGGATCCTAAGAGACAGAAAGTCGGGAAAATAACCGTCAAACAGCTCGAAGAAATAGCTAAGATGAAGATAAAGGATATGAACACAGATGATCTTAAAGCTGCTATGAGGACGGTTGCAGGCACAGCCAAAAGTATGGGTATAGAAATAGAAGGTTGGAAGGAGTGAAGCCATGGCAAAGAGAGGTAAAAAATACAGGAAGGCTTTAGAGCTCGTTGACAGGAAAAAGCTTTACAGCCTCGAGGAAGCGGTAGACCTCCTCAAGAAGGTTGCTGAGGTCTCTCAGAGAAACTTCGACGAGACGGTAGAACTCGCTATGAGACTTAACGTAGACCCCAAATACGCTGATCAGATGGTAAGGGGATCTGTAGTTCTCCCTCACGGGCTCGGAAAACCCATAAAGGTTTTAGTTCTTGCGGAAGGAGAGGACGCGAAAAAAGCGGAAGAGGCGGGAGCGGATTACGTGGGTGGTGAGAACCTTATAAACAAGATCCTTAAAGAAGAGTGGATAGACTACGATGTTGTGATAGCCACACCTGAGATAATGCCCAAGGTCGCCAAGCTCGGTAGAATACTCGGTCCGAGAGGTCTCATGCCCAGTCCCAAAACGGGAACAGTTACCAAAAACATCGAGCAAGCTATAAAGGACGCCAAGAAAGGTAGGGTTGAGTTCAAGGTGGACAAGGCGGGCAATATACACATGCCAGTCGGCAAGGTTTCTTTTGATAAGGAAAAGCTCTTAGAAAACCTCTACACCGCAATAGATGCGGTCGTAAGGGCGAGGCCTCCCGGAGCTAAAGGTCAGTATGTAAAGACTATGACCGTTTCTACCACTATGGGCCCCGGTATAAAGCTCGATGTAAATCAAGTTCTCAAAAAGCTTCAAGAGATGGCAGCTTAGTTGAGGTGAGGAGTTATGGAGAGAAAGAGCTTAGAAAGGAAAAAGGAGCTTGTTGCCTCCTACAAGGACAGGTTAAACCGCTCCAACGGTTTTGTTTTGTTCTTTAACTTTCAAGGTATAGACGCCTTTCCCCTTTCTCAGCTCAGATCGAAGATCAGATCTACGGGTGGTGAGATAGTTGTAGGTAGAAACACCCTCTTCTACAGGGCTTTCGAAGATACCCCCCTCGTTGATCACAGAGACATTTTTGTCGGACCTACCGCAGCACTTTTCGCTTATGAGGATGTAGTAGCTACTACGAAGGTCCTCGTGGAGTTCCTCAAAGACACCTTCGACAAGGAATATAAGGAGAAGATAAAGGGAGGACTTCTGAGCGGGAAGTATATGTCTCCCGAACAAGCCATTGAGCTTGCAGAACTTCCGAGCAGGGAAGAGCTTATTGCCAAGCTTCTCGGTGTTATGATGGGACCAGTAACTCAGCTTGCCATGACCCTCAAGGCGGTTCCCCAAAAACTTGCTATGGTTCTCAAAGCTATAGAGGAGCAAAAACAGGGTTGATCGCTTTGATGTGTTTTTGTTAAAATAAAGAACTTACCCTTCGGGAAAAGGAGGTAAAGATATGGCAACACTCACCGTTGATGAGATCGTTGAAGCTATTAAAAACATGACCGTTTTAGAGGTTGCTGAGCTTGTAAAGAGGCTCGAGGAGGAGTTCGGAGTTTCCGCCGCGGCCATGGTTGCTGCAGCTCCCGCTGCTGCAGGTGCGGGGGGTGCTCAGGCA